>PHAN01000017.1 GCA_002841695.1 Elusimicrobia bacterium HGW-Elusimicrobia-1
CCCCTACGCGTAGGGGCGACCTTGGTCGCCCTCTTCTCTTTTGAGGGAAAGTTTAATGCTCACGAAAAATACGACAAAAAAAGAATTTTAAGCCGGACATCTCCGCTATCGGCGCCGGCCACGTCCATTACCCGACAGCAAAAACTTTTGACAAACACCCCCCACTTTGGTATAATCTCCCCTAAGTCAGCGGGGACACTTAAAGGGGGGATACCGCGGCCTACGTTGACACGATGAAGGTTTTTGAAGTTTTAAGAATTGAGTTTGAAGAGAAAAAAGCCGAGAATATAGCACACGGAATAGAGGTTGCCTTGGATACGCACGACACGGCTATGATGAAAGATATCGCCACTAAAGGCGATATAGCCGAGTTGCGAAATGAAGTGCGGGTGGATATGGCCAATATGCGGGCCGACCTCATCCGCTGGATGTTTGTGTTCTGGATGGGACAGTTCGCTACTACCGTCGGAGCGATGACAGCTATAATCTTTGTTTTTTTGAGAAAATAAATAGAATTCGGCAACGGCACCTGCGGGCCGGCCGGCCTTTGATGTTTATCAAAGGTTAACAACGTAGGGACAGGTCGCGACCTGTCCTTGCCACCGCAAGGTCCATATCGTCCGAGATAAATCTCGACGATAATAAAAACAGGAGGCAGTATGCCGGTATCAAAAGCGCCCATCATCGAGAAGTTCAAAGTCCACCCCACTGACACGGGTTCTTCCGCGGTCCAAATAGGAATAATCACGGAAAGAATCAACCTTTTAAACGAGCACTTCAAGAAGTTCCCCAAAGACCTCTGTTCGCGGCACGGTTTTTTGCGTCTCATAGGCCGCCGCCGCCGTCTTTTGGAATACCTCAAAAGAATCGACTTCGCCAGATACAAAGAAGTAATAGCGTCGCTCAATTTAAGAAAATAAGACAGGGCGCGGATATGCGCCCCCTTCAACAAGGGTGAAGGGTGAAAAGCAAAGAGTGCCTTGATGTTTCGACGGCGCTTTTTACTATTCTCCCTTCGCTCTTTGATAAGGAAACATCAAGGAGATGTTATGAAGAACGAAGTAAAAGTCATGCTGGACGAGAAGACAAAACGCACGCTTGTCGTGGAACACGGCCAGCTTGCAAAACAGGCCGACGGCGCGTGTATAGCTAAAATCGGCGAAACGATAGTGCTGGCCACGGTGGTTTATAACCCCACCGACAAAGAAAACGCGGCGTTTCTGCCCCTCACCGTGGATTATCGCGAAAGAACCTATGCCGCGGGAAAAATCCCCGGCGGTTTCTTCAAGCGCGAAGGCCGTCCGTCGGAAAGAGAGATACTTACCTCCCGCCTCATAGATAGATCCATCCGCCCGCTTTTCCCCGAAAACTGGTATAAAGAAACCAACGTCAACATAATAGTGATGTCCCACGACGGCGCGAACGACCCCAACATACTGGCCGTCGAAGCCGCGGCATGCGCTCTGCGCCTGTCGACGATTCCTATGAGCGACGATCTGGCTTCGGTGCGCGTAGGCAAAATAGACGGCGAGTTCGTCGTCAACCCCACGCTCGACGAGCAGGCCGCCAGCGCTCTTGACATAGTCGTGAGCGGCACGAAAGACGGCGCCGTGATGATAGAAGCCGGCGCCCGCGAAGTGTCCGAAGACGAGATACTTGCGGCCATTGATTTCGCGCGCGGTGTCATCAAAAAAATCCTGAAAGAGACGGCCGCGGCCATTCCCGCCGGCAAAAAAATCGACCTTCCCGTCGCCGACGCGGTCGTGGAGACGATTAAAGCGAAGGTATTCTCGATAATTTCTACCGACGACGTCAAGTCGATAGTTCTTACGAAAGAAAAGAAAGAGCGCGACGTCAAATGGTCGGCCGCCAAAAAAGAGGTCGTCGATAAAGTCGCCGCCGAGATACCCGAGTCCCAGAAAAAGACCTCGTCGATACTCGAAGATATGTTTTACGCCGTCGTGCGCGAGCTTATAATAAAGGAAAACACCCGCGCGGACGGAAGAAACCCCGACGAAATCCGCCCCATAGAGTGCTACCCGCACTACTTTGAGCGTCAGCACGGCTCGGCCATATTCCAGCGCGGCCAGACGCAGGCGTTTGCCGCCGTCACGCTCGGTTCCCCGCGCGACAAACAGATAATGGACGTGCTTGAGGGCGAATATAAAGAGCGGTTTATGTTCCACTACAACTTCCCGGGTTTTGCCACCGGAGAAGCCAAACCGGAACGCGGCGTTTCCCGGCGGGAACAGGGCCACGGCGCTCTTGCCAAAAGGGCTCTTTATCCCGTTCTTCCCGAGGCAGAAGAGTTTCCTTACACGATAAGAGTCGTATCCGACATACTGGAATCCAACGGTTCGTCTTCAATGGCTTCCGTTTGCGGCGGTTCGCTGGCGTTGTTCGACGCGGGCGTTCCGATCAAACGCGCCGTGGCGGGCGTCGCCATGGGCCTCGTCAAAGAGGATTCCAAATACGTGATACTCACCGACATAATGGGAATGGAAGATCACGTGGGCGATATGGACTTTAAGGTCGCGGGCACCCGTCAGGGAATAACAGCCCTTCAGATGGATCTTAAAATCACGAACATCGACGCGGCCACAATGAAGGATGCTCTTGAACGCGCCAAAACCGCGCGATTCTTCATTCTTGATTTGATGGACAAAGCGCTTGCCGCGCCGAGACCGGAAATTTCAGAATACGCTCCCAAAATGGAAATAGTTCAGATAAGCCCCTCGAAGATAGGCGCTTTGATAGGCCCCGGCGGCAAGAACATCAAAAAGATACAGGAAGAGACAAAGGCCAATATCAGCGTTGAAGACGACGGAAAGGTTTACATATCCGCCGTTGATGCGGCCGCTCTTGAACTTGCCAAGCAAATGGTGGAGTTTTATACCGCCGACGCCGAAATGGGCAAGACCTACAAAGGCAAGGTGACCAGGACACTTAAGATAGGGGCATTCGTGGAGATAATGCCCGGGAAAGAGGGTCTGGTGCACGTTTCGCAATTAAGCCGCGACCGTATGGCGCGCGTTACCGACTATGTGCAGGAAGGCGACGAACTGACCGTAACGGTTTCCGAGGTCGACGATAAAGGCCGCATCAACCTGTCTCTACAGGGCAACAATAATAAGCTTCGCAAATAGTCGGCATAATCGTAACAATGAAGAACGTCAACGTCTCCAAAGATGCCGCCTCCGAGACCGTCTCCGGTAAAGAGAACGGCCGCGCGCGCTTGTCGCCCGTAGCCGAAAAAGTCAAAGACGCCTACGGCTCGATGTGCGATGAAGGCCTTCTGGAAATGGAGATTAAGGAAGGCGATGTCGCCGTCTACATCAGGCGGGCGGGCGCCGACGACGCGGTAGAATCGTCGGGCCGCGCCGCAGACGACTCGCGCCGGCGGGCGGCCGCTCCGTCTTCCGTTCCGCAGAAAGAACCCGCGCTCCCCGCCGGACGAAATCTTACATCGCCCATCAACGGCATTTTCTACAGGTCTTCGTCGCCGAAATCGCCTCCGTTTTCGTCCGAAGGCGATACGGTTGACGCCGGGAAGACCCTCTGTATCATCGAGGCGATGAAGGTGATGAACGAAATCAAGGCCGACTCGCGCGTCAAAATCGTAAAAATCCTCGTCGAAAACGGCATCGGTGTGACGCAGGGTCAGCCGATAATGCTGGTGGAATGATGAACGAAAAAATCGGCGCGGCGGCCGGCGCTGTCTGGCGATTTTTAAGCGAAGCCAGCGAGCCGTCGGGCATCATTAAGATAAAGACGGGCCTTTCGCTTTCCAATTCCGAAGTTTTTCTGGCGCTGGGATGGCTTGCCCGCGAAAATAAAATCGTTATGGAAGCCAAGGGCAACACAATTTTCGTATCGATTAAGAAATAATTCGCGGGAAGACAAACCCGCCTCCGTCCGATGACCACATCGCTTCCGTCACTTTCTTTTCTGGGCATAGTTCAAGGGTTGACCGAATTTTTGCCGGTATCTTCCAGCGGACATCTTGCCATTCTGGGCGCATTCCTTAAACTCGGCGATTCGTCTCTGGCTGTTTCCGTCGCGCTGCATCTTGCCACGCTTGCCGCCGTGATTGTTTTTTTCAGGCGGCGCATAGCGGAAGCGGCGATGTCTCCGCGCGCGTGGTTGCTGGTGGCGGCCGCGTCGCTGCCCACGGCGCTGATCGGACTGGCTCTTAAATCGCAGGTGGAAAAGATTTTCGCCGGACGGATTTCGTGGGTGTATATCTTAATGGCGTCGACGGGCGCCTTTTTATTTGCGGCGTCTAAAACGCGCAATGCGGTTTCCGACGCGGAAGTTTCTCCGGCGGAGGCCGGTTCCGTATGGAAGACGATAACGCCGCTTAAGGCCGTAGCCGTCGGGGTCGTCCAGGGCGTTGCCGTTTTGCCCGGCATAAGCCGTTCCGGAGCCACTATATCCGCGGCTCTGGCGATGGGCATCGGCCGACGGGAAGCCGCCGAGTTTTCGTTTATAATTTCCATTCCGGCCGTGGCGGGAGCCGCGCTGCTGGAACTCAAAGACGCTTTGTCCGCCCCGGTACAGGATGTTTCTTACGCGCCGATGGCGGTTTCGATGGTTTTGGCGTTCGTATCGGGTTTATTCGCCATAGGATTTTTACTTAAAGTCATGGAGTCGCGGCGGTTGTCGTATTTTTCGTATTATCTCTGGGCGCTTGCCGCCGCGGGAATTATTTTCGGAAGATGAAAACAGATTTTTATTGATGTCAAATCACCTTACGAAACAACCCCCTTGCCCATATTCCCCTCTAAAAAGAGGGGTGTCCCGCCATAGGCGGGACGGGGTGTGTAATGAAAATCCGTTACAATCCGGGATTAAAACAATGTGGTTGATGGTCAATTCCTTTAAGTTTTTTCTATGACATACTATAAATTTCAATCACGGCTTCTTCGCAAAAAATCCGGAAAACCCGCCGACATAAGGCCGTATCTGGCCGCGGGATTGACGATTGCGGGCGCGGTGATGTTTTATTTCATAGTTTTCAACGACCGCTCCGGCGTGGTGGGGAAAATTGCCGCCCGGATACTGCTGAACTTTTTCGGGAGGGTTGCCTATATTTTTGCCCTGTGGCTGGCCTACGAAGGCGTGTCGCTCTGGCGCTCGAAAAACGAAAAGAAGTGGCGGATGGACTTCGCGCTTTCGGCCCTCGAAGTGGCTCTGCTGTGCGGACTCGTTAAATTCGTAAATGTTTATTTTCCGGCGGTGCCGAACTACGGCGGACTGTTGGGCAAGAACGTCGCCGAGTTTTTCACCAGATTGTTCGGCCCGGCAGTCGGAGGCGCGCTCAATCTTACCGTTTTCCTGTATGCGTTGAGCGTAATCAAGGATTTTTCTTTCAAGGATATTTTCCATAGAGTTTACGACGTCGCTAAACGCGACATCGAAGAATACCGCAAAGTCCGCGCGCTGGCCAAAAAACTCGACGACCGTCGGGTGGCGTCGTCATCCGGCTCCGATGAAGTCGGCAAAGCCCGCGCGAAGGCCGTCGCGCCCGAGGCGGCACAGACGGCGACGCCGCCGAAAGCGCCCGTCAAACCTTCCGCGCCCGCGCGGTCGCAGACGCCCGCGCCGCCTCCGGCTCAGTTTCCGCCGGCTCCTCCACAGTACGTCAATTATAAAATTCCGCCTCTTGATATTCTCACTCCGCCCAAAAACAGCGCCGAGGAAGAACAGCATCACGCGCATCTGGACCGCGCCAAGGTTCTTCAGCAGACCCTCGGCGATTTCGGCATAAAAGTTGAAGTCGGCGACATAATCCCGGGCCCCGTCGTTACACGCTACGACCTGAATCTTGAAGCCGGCATAAAATATCAGAGCATTACGACTCTGCAGGACAATCTCGCGCTGGCCCTCAAAGCCGCGTCCATACGCATAGTGCCCATACCGGAAAAATCCGCTGTCGGCATAGAAGTGCCCAATCCGGCGACTCGCATAGTCACCATAAAAGAAATGGCGCAGGCGGATGATTTCGTTAAAAATCCCTCGCCTCTCACATTCGCGTTGGGTCAGACAACGGACGGCGTTCCGTATGTAACGGACATTATTCCCATGCCGCACCTTCTTATCGCCGGCGCCACCGGCTCCGGCAAGAGCGTGTGTATTCATTCTCTCATCGTCTCGATTCTTCTTAAAGCCCGCCCCGACGAACTCAAATTTATTCTTATCGACCCGAAGCGTCTGGAACTTCCTATTTACGCCGGACTTCCGCATTTGTACGATCCGAGCGTGACTCCCGATAAAGTCGGCATCATTACCGACGCGCGCAAGGCAATGTCAACGCTTAAACAACTCGTTTATATAATGGAAAAGCGTTACGAACTTTTCGCCAAACATACCGTAAGAAACATAGAAAGTTTCAACGAACTCGCCCGCTCCCGCTCCGTCGAGGGG
Organism: Elusimicrobia bacterium HGW-Elusimicrobia-1; assembly: GCA_002841695.1. Taxonomy (NCBI): domain Bacteria; kingdom Pseudomonadati; phylum Elusimicrobiota; species Elusimicrobia bacterium HGW-Elusimicrobia-1. Next base: position 6,427 of record PHAN01000017.1, read on the forward strand.
ATGCATCCGGTTCATTATATTGTCGTCATAATAGACGAACTCGCCGACTTGATGTTGATTTCAAGAAGAGAAATAGAAGACGATATACAGCGCCTGGCTCAAATGGCCCGCGCCGTCGGTATTCATCTGGTTCTGGCCACGCAGCGTCCGTCGGTGGACGTTATCACCGGAGTCATCAAAGCCAATTTTTCCGCCCGCATCGCTTTTCAGACCACTTCAAAAGTTGATTCTCGCGTTATACTCGACGCTATCGGCGCCGACGAACTTTTGGGCAGGGGCGATATGCTTTTTCTGCCTCCCGGCGCGCCTCGTCCCGTGCGCCTGCAGGGTACGTTTGTATCGACGAAAGACGCCGAAAATGTCGCAAAATATATACTCGCGCAGGGGCATAAGCCCTCATACGAGGAATATGTAAGGCGCGACGGCGCCGCGGCCTCCGCCGCTCCTGTTGACAGGGAAAAAGAGGAAAAAGAGAAACAGTATATACTTTCCGCGTTGCGGCTGGTGCTTGAGCGGCGCAGGGTTTCGCAGGATTTGCTCAAAGCGCATTTCGGATCATCCGCGCAGGCCACAAACGTTTTGAGCTTGCTGGAAAAAGACGGATTCATAATGAAGCCCGAAGGCACCAACAGATGGACTATCCATTACGATAAAATACAGGAGCATCTTGCCAATGAGGAATCTACCGCGAAAGAATAGCCGCCTCGTTTTTTTTGCGGCGGCGATGTCGCTTCTTATAAGCGTTGCGAACCGAGGCATGGCCGTCGAACCCTCGACGGCGGAAGTGAAATCTTCCACAGATGTTTTTGCGCGGCTTGAGGCCCGGGAAAAAGAAACGTCCTCCGTTTCTTTTGATTTTGCGCAGACGGTAAGATTCGACATACAGGATTACGTCCAGAAAAACACAGGCAGCGTGATTTTCATGAAACCCGGGCATCTTCGCATAGAATTAAAAAAACCCATCCGCCAGATAACCGTTTCCGACGGAAAAACTTTGCGCAATTATAATGCCGACACAAATCAGCTGGTGGTTTCCGACTGGAAAAAGATAAAAGACACCGGAATGCTTTTCGGCTGGCCTGACAGTTTCGCGGGAAATATTTCGGCCATAAGAGACAAATATAACCTCAAACAAGTCGAGAGTTCCACGGATACGATAAAACTCGCTCTTGAAGACAGAAAATCGGGGTTTGCCATGTTTATGCTGTTCGACGCATCATCGCTGGATCCGCTGTCGACGGAACTCGTTTCAAAAGGCGTAAAAATCACCACGGATATTTCCGGCTTCAAACGCAATCCCGCCCTCGCCAAAGACACTTTCAAGTTCACTCCGCCCAAGGGCGCCGAGATTATCAGGCAGTAGCCCTCCGTATTCCGTATAATGAGACCATTAAAAAACACCTTTATTCGTTATTCTGAGTCCTTCGCCGGTGTCATTCTGAGTCCTTCGGCGAGCGTCATTCTGAGTCCTTCGCGATGTCATTCTGAGCGAAGCGAAGAATCTCAGCTTTTCGCTCAGGATAAACTCCGCGAAGAATCTCATAATGCCTCAGGATAAACTCCGCGAAGAATCTCGTCTTTCGACGACGAACGAGACCCTTCACGGAGCATGCCCTGAGTTAAAGGCGAGACCCTTCGTTTCACTCAGGGTGACAAAAGCGAAGGGTTCAGAATGACATTTTGTGGGATTTTTCGACGATCTTAATCTATGAAAGTTTACATCGAAACTCTCGGCTGTGCTAAAAATCTTACGGAGTCCGAGACCCTCGCCGGACGTCTTTTGGCGTCGGGCGCCGAACTCGTGTCCGAACCTTCCGCGGCCGATGTGCTGGTGGTACACACTTGTTCATTCATCGGCGACGCTCTTGACGAATCCGCGGCGGCCATTCACAGGGCGGCGCGTCGCAAGTCGAAGGGTTCGCGGTTGATAGTTTCCGGCTGTCTGGCGCAGATGTCCGCGCTCAAAACCGCTCCCGATAAAGTCGCCTCAGCCGTCGCTGCGGCCGACGTCGTCGTCGGCACGGGACGTCTTGGCGACGCGGCGGACGTCATTCTCGGACGGAAGACCGGAATTTCCGGTATGCTCGGCGCGCCCGGCGGTTTTCACGACGCCGAATCCCGCGCGCATCCGGCGGGAAGCCCATGGGCGTATCTGCGCGTTGCCGAGGGCTGCGGCCATCGCTGCAATTACTGTCTTATACCGTCGCTGCGCGGGACTTACAAAAGCCGTCCCGCCGACGACATCGTGCGCGAGGCCGGGCGTCTTGCTTCAATGGGCGTAAAAGAATTGAATCTGATATCGCAGGACACTTCGGGGTACGGATTGGATATGCCGCCGTCGCGTCGCACGTCTATCGCCGGACTTCTGGGACGGCTTGAAAAAATACGCGGCATCGAGTGGATCCGGCTTCTCTACTGTCATCCTTCGACGATATCCGGCGATATGCTCTCGGTTATGTCGGCCTCGCGTAAAATCGTGCGCTACCTCGACGTCCCGTTGCAGCACGTCTCCTGCGGAGTGCTGAGGGCGATGGGCCGTCCCACCGGCGGCGAATCTCCGCGCGAGTCGGTCAAAAAACTTAAATCGCGCGTTCCGGGAATCGCCCTAAGAACCACGTTTATCGTCGGACATCCCGGCGAGAGCGATAAAGATTTCAGAGAGCTTATTGACTTCATCAACGAGGGACATTTTATGTGGACGGGGATATTCGCCTATTCCGCGATGTCCGGCACCGTTTCGGCGCGGTCACAACTGCCGGTTCCTTCCGCGTCCGTCGTGAAGCGACGTCTTGCCGCCGCGCTGGCGGCCGCCCGTCGGACGAATCGCCGCGCGCTCGATAGTTTCAGCGGAAAAAAAATCAAAGCGCTTGTTACGACGCCCTCGACCGCCCGCCCGTATTTCTGCGCTCCCGAAGTCGACGGGGAAATAAAATTGCGTCCGCGTTCCGGCGCAGCCGCGGGGAATTTTGTATCGGTATTTTGCGACGAAGTATATTGATCCTCACCTGATCATGCGCGGCTCAATAAGACGCGGTTAAGTCATATTTTTGATATAATAATATTCAAGCAGTGCCGGCGGGGACTTGACAAGGCGTGCCGCGATTTTGTACAATTTTCCCAAAGAATCAACACCCGTCCTACGCGCCCAAGTTCCCCCCACTTGGGCGCATTTTTTTTGCGCGCGATGTATATGAAACGTTCCGCCTCCGTCGTAAAATGGATCAAAAACAGAGTCCGCGCCGCCCGCGCGCGGGGATGTGTCGTGGGGCTCTCCGGCGGAGTGGATTCCGCCGTTGTCGCGGCGCTGTGCAAAAAGGCCGCGGGCGCCCGTCTTTTATGTCTGATTATGCCCTGCGGCTCGTCTCCCGATGATATGAAAGACGCCGCTGCGGTTGCAAAAAAATTCCGGCTGAAAACAAAAATCGTCGATATCAAACCTGTGTATCGGGCGTTCCTGAAAATACTGCCCGCAGGCGCTTCCCTTGCCGCGTCCAATCTTAAACCGCGCCTGAGAATGGCGGCGCTCTATTACTTCGCGAATCTGTATAATTTTTTGGTGGTCGGGACCGGCAACAAATCCGAGATTGCCGTGGGATATTTTACAAAGCACGGAGACGGAGGCGCCGACGCGCTTCCGTTGGGCTCATTCTATAAGAGCGAGGTTTACGCTCTGGCGCGGGAATTGGGCGTTCCGCGTTCGGTTATGGAGAAGCCGCCCTCCGCCGGTCTTTGGCCCGGTCAGACGGACGAAGGGGAAATGGGCGTTACCTACGAAGAAATCGAACGCGCTTTGCGCGCCGCCGGACGAACGGGCCGCATCGATAATTCCAAAGTCGCCGCCATGGCGCGCCGGTCGGAACACAAAAGAAAGCCGCCGGAAATTTATACGGAGGAAAAATGAGAAAATTGATTCTGACGATATTTTTCGGTCTCGCCCTGGCGGGCGGCGTTCATGCGCAGACGTCCGCGTCCGCTTATCAGTTTTCGCTTACGACCGTCGACGGAAAAACCGCGCGGCTCGAAGATTTCAAGGGTAAAGTCGTTTTTCTGGATTTCTGGGCGGGTTGGTGTCCGCCTTGCCGCGCCTCTATACCAAGCGTTAAGAAACTCTATGAAAAATACGCCCAAAACAAGGATTTTGCGGTCATAGGTATCAATATGGAAAATATCGACACGGCCAGGAAACTTTCCGCGGAAAAAAATATCAAATACATCAGCGCCGTCGGCGACGATGTCACCGCGCGACGGTACGGTGTCAGGGGTATCCCGACTTTCATAATGATAGACAAACGCGGCGAGATATCAAAGAGGTGGGTGGGTTTCAGCGAGACCTTGTACGACGAATGGGTCACAACGGCCGACGAGGCGCTCGCCTATAAGCCGGAGCCGGTAAAGCCCGCCCCCAAAAGAGGCAAGTCCAAATCATCGTCGAGGAAAAAATAAAATGAACGAACCCGAACGCAAGGAAACTACTGCCGCGCAAAAAATCGCGGAAGAAAAAGCCAAAATTTACGATTACGCGCGCGCCTACGCCGAGCGCGAGGGATTCGATATCAATCCGGATCCCAAAATCGTCGATGCTGTCGTGGAAGGTCTTGCCCGCAACAAAATAAAACACGGCGCGCGCTATTGTCCGTGCAGACCGTTGAGCGGCAACCGCGACGAGGATAAGTTCAAAATTTGTCCCTGCAAGTGGCACAAGGATGAGATAGATAAAGACGGTTATTGCCACTGTGTTTTGTTCTTTAAGAAAAAGGCGACATGAAACTCTATCTCATCGACGGGAACGCCGTAATACACCGGGCATATCACGCCATATCGAATCTTGCGACTTCGTCGGGAGAAAGCACCAACGCCGTTTACGGCACGGTCCGCGTGCTGCTTAAAATCCTGAAAAAATACAAACCCGACCGGCTTGCCGTTTGCTTCGACTATCCCGCGCCCAACTTCCGCCACAAAAAATATCCCGAATACAAGGCCACCCGCAAAAAAACCGACCAGGAACTTAAAAATCAATTTCCCATAGTCAGGGAATTCGTGCGCGCCATGGGGATTCCGCAGATTGAGACCGAAGGTTTCGAGGCCGACGATCTTATAGCCGCCGCCGTCTCAAAAATGAAGGACAGTTTCTCGGAGATCGTCGTCGTTACCGGCGACAAGGATATACTGCAACTTGTCGGCGGCAAGGTGAAGGTGCTCAACGAACCCAAGGATAAAATATTCGACGAGGCGGCGGTCGAGGAAACCTATGGCGTTTCGCCGTCGGCTTTTGCGGATTATCTTGCGCTCGTGGGCGACAAATCGGATAATGTTCCGGGCGTGGCCGGCATAGGCCCCGTGGCGGCTTCAAAACTCATAAAAGAATACGGCGGAATCAAAGGTATTTACGATAATCTTCCGTCGATCAACGAGTCCGCGCGGCAAAAACTCGAATCCGGCCGCGACGCGGCGTTTATGTCGCTTGATCTGGTAATGCTTCGCAAGGACGCGCCCGCGCCGTCGTCTCCCGACGGTTATATCGTGGCCGCGCCCGACGGCGCCGCGCTGTCGGCTCTGGTCAAAAGATACGAGTTCACGTCGCTGCTTAGGGAAATACCGGGCGCGGCTGCCGAACCGTCGCGGGCGTTCGGCGTAAAAACGATTTATACGCAAAAAGACCTCGACGCAATGACATCCTCCGCCCGCGCCGCCGGAGCGTTGGCCGTGGACCTTGAAACCACGTCGATAGACACTTTGCGCGCTCAAATCGTGGGGATTTCGTGCGCGGTATCCGGCGGCGAAGCGTTTTACATCCCCGCCGGACACCGGTATCTCGGCGCGCCGGAGCAGATTTCCGTCGACGACCTCCTCAGAGCCCTGAAACCGCTGCTTGAAGACGGGAGTATCGTCAAAATAGCCCACAACCTGAAATATGAAATGATGGTTCTAGGCAGATACGGCGTCGAAATAAAAGGCGAAAACTTCGACACAATGGTGGCATCGTACTGCCTGAATCCGTCGAAGCCCAATCACGGGCTCAAGGATGTCGTTTTTGCCGTCATAGGCGATACTATGACCGAAATAAGAGAACTCATAGGCAAGGGCAAAAAACAGATAACCATGGCCGAAGTCGCCGTGGAGGATGCGGCCAAATACGCGGCCGCCGACGCTCACTACACGCTGGCTCTGCGCGATAAGTTTCAAACCGCCCTGACGGAAAAAAATCTCGACAAACTTTTCCGCGATATCGAAATGCCTCTCGTGGAAGTTCTGGCCGCGATGGAAGAAGCCGGCATCAAGATAAACACCGGACACTTTGAGGCGCTTCAGGCGGAGTTCGGCGCCAAAATCGCCGCGATTGAAAAGGAAGCCCGCGCAATCGCCGGCGAAGATTTCAATCTGAATTCTCCGAAACAACTTGCCGCGATTCTTTTCGACAAACTGAAACTCCCGCCCGTAAGAAAGACAAAAACCGGCTATTCCACCGACGAAGAAGTCCTTGTGTTGCTTTCGTCGCAGCACGAACTGCCCAAAAAAATACTGGCTCACAGGGAGCTTGCCAAACTCAAATCTACTTACGTGGATTCGATACTTGCCTCGGCCGAACAAGGCACGCGGCGCATACACAGTTCCTTCAATCAGACGGTAACCGCCACCGGACGGCTTTCCTCGTCGGACCCTAATTTGCAAAATATCCCCGTTCGTTCCGAAGAGGGCAGAAAAATCCGCCGCGGATTCGTTGCCGAAGACGGATTTGCGCTTCTTTCCGCGGACTATTCGCAGATAGACCTAAGGGTACTGGCGCACCTATCCGAAGATCCCGGCCTGACCGAGGCCTTCCGTTCCGGCGAAGATATTCACGCTCGCACCGCCCGCGAACTTTTCGGCGATAAAAAAGAGGATTTCGACTCGCTCCGCCGCGCCGCCAAAACCATCAATTTCGGAATAATTTACGGTATGGGTCCGTTCGCGCTTTCGCAGTCGCTGGGCATAGACCAGAAGACCGCCGCCGAATATATCGATAATTATTTTGCCAGATACTCCGGCGTCAAAAAATGGGTCGAGCGCGTTTTGTCCGACGTCCGCAAAACCGGTTCCGTGTCCACGCTTCTGGGGCGCATCAGGTACATTCCGGAAATCAACTCTTCAAACGCGCAGATTCGCGCTTCGGCCGAACGCATAGCTATGAACACGCCCGTGCAGGGGACTTCGGCCGACATAATAAAGGTCGCGATGATAAACATACACCGCAAACTGCGCTCCCAGAATTCCGCCGCGCGTATGCTGGTTCAGGTGCACGACGACCTGATGTTTGAAGTGCCGTCGGCCGTCGCGGCGGATTTCGCGGTTTTCGTCAAGAAAGAAATGGAATCCGCCGTGCGGCTGAACGTCCCCGTGGCCGTCGACGTGAAAACCGGACCCAATTGGGACGAGATGATAAAAGTCGGTAAAGGCAGTAGTTAGTGGATAGTGGTTAGTGGCTTGTAGAAACAAAAAACGCGGCTCGCGGTTAACCGCGCAGGGGCGATCCCGAAACAAGTTCGGGGCAGGCACTTGGTCGCCCGAAGTTACACGTCCTCGCCAAATTGTCATTCCCGTGTAAACGGGAATCCAGAATGATTAATAGAGGCAAGAGAAAGAAAAACTCGATATGGCGATAAAAATTAAGACCGTCAAAATTCCGCCCGTCGTGGGTATAACGGGGCTGCCGGCTTCGGGCAAGTCGACGGCGCTTAAGGTATTCGCCCGCGAGGGCTTCGGGACTTTTTCCGCCGATGACGCCGCCCGCAGAGTTTTTGCGCGCCGCAAAACTCGCGTCGCCGTAAAAAAAATATTCGGAACATTAGCCAGAAAAGAAATCGCCCGCGAAATTTTCCTTGACGGCTCAAGGCGGCGCGCCCTTGAAAAAATAATTCATCCGGCGGTAATAGGCGAACTCCGCGGGGCGATTTTGTCCGCCCGCCTCTCCCGCCGCCCTTTCGCGGCGGAGGTTCCGCTGCTTTTTGAAAAAAACCTCGAAAAAATGTTTAATACGATTGTAACGGTCGCCGCTCCGCGCCGTATTCTTCTTGCGCGGATGGCTGCCAAAGGAATTCCCCGCCGCACGGCGGCCGGAATGATACGCGCGCATCTGCCGCAAGCGCGCAAATCATCGCGCGCCGACATCGTGGTAAGAAACGTCGGGTCATTGAAGGATTTTCGCTCTTCGGTCGTCCGCACGATTAACACTATTCAAGCAGAATATAATTTGAGGCAGTTGAAAAATACTTCCCGAGTGTCATTGCGAGGAAGGAGCGAAGCGACTGACGAAGCAATCTCGCCAAAGCGCACAGAGAGATTGCCGCGCCGCCCTGCGGGCGGCTCGCAATGACAACCATGGGGTAACTTTTTTATTTGGCTCAATTTAGCGAAAACTCGGTTGCAAAACGCGCACGGTTCGGGGCAACGCTTAATATGGAGGAACAGGAAATGTCAAGAACTCTTACGCAGGACGAAGTATCGTGGCTGTTCAAAAATTTAAGAAGAGTAAACTTCTTCACAAAGGTTACTATCGATAACATCGACCGGATTGTCGCGAAATTCGGAGTGTATTCCTACGAGAAGGGAAAATCCATAATCAAAGAGGGCGCCGTCGGAGGAGCTCTCTATATAATAAGAAGCGGCGAGTGCGAGGTCTCCAAGAAAAAAGGATGGTTCGGCAGCGCGCGCCTGGCGGCGCTTAAAGAGGGTGATTTCTTCGGGGAGATGTCCCTGGTGTCCGACGAGCCCACTACGGCGACCGTCAGAACGCTGGCTCCCGCGGAAGTTTTTGTGCTTTTGAAGCGCGATTTTCTTGCGCTGAAAACCGACAACAAGGAACTCTCGGACGAGATAGATTTTATAATAGAAAGAAGAAAATTCGACACAGTCAGAGCCAAATAGCCGCCTCGCGCGCCGAAGTCGCGGTCGTCAGGCGGAAAGGAGGAGCATTTATGGCAAAGAAAGTCGCAAGTAAGAAGGCAGTCGCAAAAGAAGTGAAACCGTTGTCGCCCGCTCGGGGGGTCAAATCTCCGAAAGCGGCGGCTAAAATCAAGAAAGCGGCTAAACCCCGCGTGTCTCCGGTTAAACATCAAATAAGCATAGATCATCCGTCGCACGGCGACAGTATTTCACGGAGTTACTACGCCATAAGGATTTCGTGCTCCGCTTCCGGCCACGCCGAACTCTCCATAAACGGCGGACCGTGGATGTCCTGCCGCGAGGCCGTGGGATTTCGATGGTTCGACTGGAATCCCGCCGAGAGCGGCGAACACGTTCTGGCCGCCCGCCTGCTGGACGATAGCGGCGCTGTGGTTTGCGAATCGTCCGTCATTGTCTGCGAAGCCGAGTAGACCGGCATATAATTTCTCTAATCGTTGAGCGCCTTTTGTCAAAGCGTCGGCTGTGATTTTAATCACAGCCGGTGTCAACTATTGTCCGCGGGGGGTTTTTTTGCTATAAGTTTAGCGGACATTTCGACGGCTAATATATGCAGCGGGGTCATAAAAGTACAAGCGCAGGAAAGACGTCCTTGGCGTTGTTCGCCGCGGCGGCTTTCCTTTTTATTTTTACGGGCTATGCGTCGGCTTCATATACGGGCGACTTTCTGTCGGCCGGCGGAGCCGTCTATGACGGCGGCGACTTCGACGAGGCCTATGCCGTCGCCGTCGATACCGTTTCCGTCGGCGGACCGTACTTGTACGTGGCGGGCGCGTCTTCCCGCGCCGCGTCGGGACTCGATTACTTCCTGGTGAAATATGACGCGTCCGGCGTCATGCTTGCTTCGGCGACTTATGCCGGCGGATACGAAGACCGCGCCCGCGGCATCGCGCTCGACCCGCACAACGGAGCCGTTTACGTCACCGGTGAATCGTTCAACGGTTCCCGTTACAATGTTTTCACCGTAAAATACACCACCGCGCTCGAGTATGTGTCCTCCCACACTTTCGAAAGCGCGTTCAGTAGTCACTCCAGCGGTTTTTCAGTCGCTGCGGACAGGCAGAATCCGCCTTTTATTTACGTGGCGGGAGACATCAACAACGGCTCGGACTACGATTATCTTCTGATTAAGTACGACGCGGATCTCGTTTTTATTTCCTCCGCGGTCTATAACGCCGGAGCCGACGACTTTTGCCGTTCCGTGGCGGTATCCACCGTCGGGGCGCACATCTACGCCGCCGGCTACTCATACGGCGCCACCTATGACTATCGCACCGTGAAATACGATTCTTCGCTGAACTTCGTGTCGTCGGCGACTTTTGACGGCGCCGGCAGCGGCTCCGACCGCGCGTACGCCGTGGCGACGGCCCCCTCCGGCGACGTAATCGTCGCGGGGGAAAGCGACAACGGCTCCGCGATAGAGTTTCGCGTACTGCGGTACTCGCCGTTTCTCGCGCTGCTGTCGTCGGCCGGCTACGCCCACAACGGCGCCGAAACCCGCGCCCGCGGCGCGGCCGTCGCCGCAAACTCCGATATTTACGTGACGGGCTTCGCCTTCAACGGCGCCGACACCGACTATCTGACGGCCCGTTACAGCTCCACCCTCGCCACGCGCCTTTCGACCGCGACATACGACAGCTCGCAAAACGACTACGCGATGTCCGTCGCCGCGGGGATTTCTTCTTACGTTTACGTGACCGGTTATTCCGGCATTTCCGCCGCCGCCAACTTCCGCACGCTCCGCTTTTCCGCCGACGGCGCGCCGCCGGACACCACCCCGCCCGCCACAGTTGAGGATTTGTCCGCTCAGCCCGGCAATGCGGCGGGTCAGGTGAAACTCACATGGTCCGCGCCCGGCGACGACGGAGCAACGGGGGCACTGCCCCCCGGCTCGGCTTTCAAGATTCAAGTATCAAGCGTCTCCGACGGTACCGGCGACGGAAAAACCGGATGGCTTTATCAGAACGCCCAAATCACCGTATCAACATCTGGCGTCACTCCGACAACATTGGTAAGTTATGTAGTGGCAGGGCTTGTCCCTGCTTCAACATATTATTTCAAAATCTGGCATGCCGACGAAGTCCCCAACTGGTCAGGACTTTCAAACACAGCAACTTCATGGGCGCAGGTACCGCAAGCGGGATTATGGAAGAGCGTGCAGGGCGGCGGTTGGTCTAACGGGGCGATATGGGATAAAGGAAGCGTCCCTCATTCATTGAGCGTTGTCGAGATTTCGCATACCGTTACATTTGATATGTTTGAGACGGAATCTTCGACGATAAACGTGATGAATTTAGGCACGTTACAATTTGACGGAGCCGTTTCGTCGCGCGCGCTTGTTGTCGCTGGTAATCTTGAAATAATGAACGGCGGAAAGTTTTTGATGCCGCCCAATACGGGATACATCTCGGCTTTGAAGATAAAATGTAACGCCTCGGGGGAATTTGGAGTTATCGTCAACAATGGCGGCGTTTTTGACGTTCGGGGAAACACCACGACCACCCCTTCGACGAGAAACACGCTGATAACATCCGCGAATCCCGCCAACAAAACCTACATCAGAAACCTCTCTCAGACCGAAGCGAACTTCAATATGTATTATGTGGAAGTAAGCAGTGTGGGGGTGGATGATACATCAAAACGGGGAATAACTTTTGACGGTGCCGGAACAAGAGGAAAAATCAATTATTCAAATATTCATAATGGGTATTATGGCATTTACCTTACTGACAGTTCCAATAATACATTGAGCAATAACAGCGTCTACTCAAATACAGATATAGGGATTTACCTTGAGTATGGTTCCAATAATACCCTAATCAATAATAGCGTCTACTCAAATCCTCAGGGGATTTACCTTAATGGTAGTTCCAATAATACCCTGAGAAATAACAGCGCTTACTCACATTCATTCTATGGCATTTACATTTACAACAGTTCCAACAACAATACTATAAGCAATAACCGCGTCTACTCAAATACATATCAGGGGATTTGCATTATTAGTGATTCCAATGATAATACCCTGAGCAATAACAGCGTTTACTCAAATTCAATTGGGATTGAACTTTATCAGAGTTCCAATAATACAGCCGTGAACTGTGATTTTGGGAAAGACGGGAACAACACAAGCGGAGACATCGGGTACCGTGATGACCCAAACAATAATTCAACATTAATACTTAAGAGTTGCAACCTCTATTCTACAACCAAAGTAAATACAACTTATTTAGATGATGCCGGCGCTTATGTTGTTTCTTACAACCAGAACGGTGAAGCAGGCACAGCAAAAATCTGGGGCGATTACAATATCCCTAACGGAAAAGCGGAAAAATTCAACTATGCGGATTTGCTTTACGTCTCGACGGCGACACAGCCGAACTCGACATTAAAAGGCGCCGGCTCGATTACATATCCGACGACAGAAGACGGCAAAACGCAGACGGAATTTTGGGAAGTCAGATATAACGGCTCGAGTTTCGACGTAAAAAGAGGCACCGGCCCGGTTCTCGCTTTCGACGGCATAGCGAATGTGGGCTCCGGATATTATTCGGGCGACCGCGGAGTGGGTTTCACGGCCAGCGGCACGTTCCAGCCGGACGACGCATTTTATTTTGTCACGATTTCATCGTCTGGCGACCAGGGCGTTCAGAAAAAAATCGAGTTTAACGACTCGCCGGTCGGAACAAAACTGACGGTTGACGCCGGCGGCGCTCTTGAAATGATAGGCGCTCCGGGGAATCCCACGATTTCCACGGCCTCCTCCTCGGGCGTTTATTACGGCTTTAATTCGTCGGGGACACTTAACTTCAACAATTACATAATTTCAAATACTTCTTCCACGGGGCTTTCGATTTACGGCGGCAGCATCGTTAATTTAAGCAGCGGTACGTTTGCGAACATTCGTCCGGCCGTCGCGCCTTCAAGCGCGGCGTATATAAATGTAAGCGGCGTTACATCCAACGCCACTTTTTACGGATGTGTTTTCGAGGGCGGCCCGGCCGATTACAACGTAAAAGCCGACGGCTCCGGAATTAACTGGACGTTCAAAAACTGGAGCGGCCCGAAGGGCGGGCCCGCATATACGTCCGCCGTCAACGGCGCGACGGTGAATTGGGAAAGTCCGCCGCCAAATGTCAAAATCTGGGACGGCGGCGGCGCCGACAGTTTGGCGTCAAACGCACTTAACTGGGTTAATGATGTCGCCCCGCAAAACGGCGATTCTATTATTTTCGGCTCAACCAATCCAACGAAGGGATGTCTATGGGATATCGGCGGCATAAGTTTCTCATCGTTCACAATGAGTGTCGATTATTCAAGTTCCGTCGTGCTGAACGACAGCTTTACTGTCGACAATGATTTTACGCTTGCCGGCGGCACCTTTAATGCTGCCGGTATTTTTCTGAATATCCGCGGTAACTGGACTCATTCGGGCGGCAATATCGCGGTAAGCACCGGCGGAATCACATTTAACGGCTCAACCCTGCAGGAGATTTATCAGTCGCCCGGCAGTTTTTTTCCGGTCAGGGTGCAGGTTTATTCGTCAAACATCGTCCGCGCCGTTTCTGACTTAGAATTCCGCCAACCTTCAACTTTTAACCCGTTTTTAATAATTTCATCGGGCACTTTTGAAGCGGGAGCATCTACTCTGACATTTATTTTGCAGGGCGCCAATAACGGGCAATGGTGGCCTGTTTATCTTGATACTTCAGGAATATTTCTGCCCCAGACATCAACTGTAAAATTATTAAGAAGTTCCGGCACAACTAATGGTTTTCGTTTTGAACATAACCTGAATTTCAATAATCTTATTATTGATAACCATGGAGTTGATGGCGGAGTCGCGCATCAGTTTACGGGGCCCGCGGATCAGATTGTAACCGCTGATTATTTTGAATTCACAGAAGGTTCTCTATATGCAGGCGGGAAGTTCATAATCAACGGCAATGTTGTTTTGGGGGTGCCGTCGGATTACAATAAAACAGCAGTATTAAGTATGCAGGCGGCAGGTTCCACCATAACAGTTCGCGGCAGTTTCACGACATATGGGATGGGTGGGCTTGAGTTGGGAGCCATGCTGGAATTGGGCGGTAATTTCACCGGTTCAATAGATGCGGCGGGAAGCAACTCGGTAATTACCAGCACCAGTCCCGGGAATGTATTTCCGCTCATTACTTTAGACCGCACGTATCAATACACGGGTTTGAAAGAAACTACTTTTGATTCTATACAAGGAGTTGTTATTTCAACATGGGTACAGGGCGGGTATTATTCCGGCGTTGCTTTCTCTTCTATAACTTTCCAAAACTTAAAACCCGGCGCGACGGCGGTAACTTATACTTTGTCCGGCGACACCCAGACGTGGGCGAATTTGAATTTTGCCGACACAACTATGTCCGTGAACGTTTCGGCGCCTAATCTTGTCTGGCCGGGATTTGTCGCTTTGCCGAATGCTTTCGGCCCCCGCTCCGGCCCCGCCTACGAAAACGACCCGAACAATGTGATATTCTGGTCGACGCCGACCGCTCCGTCGGGGTTCGACGCCGCTGCGGTGTCCACATCGGGAATAAAATGGTTCTGGACGGATAATTCAAACGACGAGAAGGGTTATCGTCTTAAAAACTCCACCGGTGCCGTCATCGCCGACCTGTCGTATAACACAACGGAATTCGTTTTGACGGGACTTGCGCCGAACGCGTCCGCCGCCGCGCTTGTCGAGGCGTATAATCCCATCGGCGCGTCAACGAGAGCTCTCGTGGCAAAATACACTCTCGCCGACATTCCGTCGGGATTGTATTTGTCCAATGTGACGTCACACTCGGTAACCGCCAACTGGTCCGCCAACGGCAACCCCGCCGGAACATTTTACGATTTGGAATACTCCACCTCGCCTGATTTTACGCCTTACGACGAGGTTTACGGAACCATTGCGCTCGCCGAAGTTTGTGGCCCTCTTCTTGCAGATACAACATATTATTTCAGAACGAACGCCAGAAACTTCGATTCGATAAACACGGGATTCAGCGCGGTTGTCTCTACGTTAACGCTCGCTCCGCCGCCCGCCGGTCCCGACAAAGTATGGTCTCGCTCCGCGGATCTCGGAAGCGGCTTGGCCTCATCGGCGGCCAACTGGTCGCCGTTCGGAGTTCCCGCCGACGGAGATGCGGTCTACTTTAACGCGACATCGACCCAATCCTGCGCGTGGGACATCGCGGGTTTAACGCTTTCTTCTTTCACAATGACGTCCGGCTATACGGGGCAGGTAAATCTTTCCACCAATGTTTTTGTCGACGGGGGTTTCTTAAAAACCGGAGGGGCTTTCAGCATAGGCAACAGCATACTTGAACTCACCGGCGATTTCACTTCTACGGCCGGCAGTATGGGCGCCGGCACGACCGGCAAGATACTGTTTTCGGGCAGTACCGTTCAGTATCTCAACGCTTCGGGAATGGTGACGTTTGAAGTCGCCTCGTCGAGCGAGGTCGTAAATATCACCTCCGGCTTTATGAGCGTCAACGGCAACGTGTTTCTTACGTCCGGAGTTTTGAGGGCGGGCAACGAAATAAGAGTCGGCGGCGACTGGACTCAGGCCGGCGGAGTATTCGACGCGCAGAGCAGCACCGTTACATTTGATTCGATAAATCTTTCTCAGGATATAATGACGCTGACGGTAAATCCGTTCAATCATTTCAAAGTCAATGCGACGACAAACGTTTACGTCTATTCGACCGTCGACGTCAACGGCGTGTTTACCCTCGATACCGGCACGCTGTCACTGGTGTCCGGCGGACGGATAAACGCCAATCAATCGTCGGATATTATGTCCCGTTTCGAGGTGAATGCGGGCACATTCTCCTCCACCGGAATGGCCAGAGTCCTCTCCGGCGGAGAACTCGATTTGAGCGGCGCTGCCGCTTCGACCGTGCGGCTGGCTACGGGAATAAACATAGGCGCGGGCGGAAGAATAAGCGCCAATTCCGCTTTGGACGTCATTAAATCTTCCGCGGCCGGCCAGTATTATTCTTTCACGGTCGCCTCCGGCGCGCTTAACGTGACCGGCCTCACTCTCGACGGATTGAATGCCGCGGGTCTTGTCGCGCAAAGCGGTTCGCTTATACAGAATCTCAACAACGTCAATTTTAAAAACGCCGCCGCCGGCGCCGTCGCGCTTCAAATACTTTCCGGCGGCACGTCAATCTATACTTTCTCGAACCATTACTTCGACGCCTCCGTTTCCACCAACGTTTACGCTCCGAATCTCACCGCCCCCGGATATATCAATATGTCCGGAGCGACCGGGCCGAAATCGGGATACAATTATGAGAATGATCCCAACGGACGCATTTTCTGGGGCGCTCCCGAGACACCGACGGGAGCCGATTCTGTCGCGGTCGGTATATCATCCATAACCTGGGGATGGACGGACAATGCGTATGAAGAAGAGAGTTATAGGATCAGCAGAGTTTCAGACGGAGCTTTCTTGGTTCAAGGGTTATCGATAAATACTACATACTGGACACAAACAGGTTTTTCGCCGAACACATCGGAGCAGATTACGGTCGAAGCCCTAAACGTCATCGGCGGGGCCGGTTCAACACCTTCTCCCATCCGATATACTCTTGCCGCAGTTCCGACGGGATTGTATCTGACTAATGTGACGTCGCACTCGGTAACGGCGAACTGGTCGCCGAACGGCAATCCGTCGGGTACGCAATATTATGTTGAATGTTCTTCCGTAGGGACAGGATTTATTCCTGTCCTCTCTAACAGCGGGTGGACGACCCAAATAAATTGGGTCGCTACATCACTTCAACCAAATACCACATACTGGTTCAGGGCGCAGTCTAGGAATGTCGATGCAATTGCAACTGCTTTTGATACGACTGTTTCCACGGCGACACTCCCTGATCCCGTCAAGCCGGCGTCCGGCATACTGTATCCGGCGCACTCGTCGTATTGCAAAGCGCTGAACGTCATCTCCGGCACCGCCGCTGCCACCGGCGGGGCTTCGATTGCCGAAGTTCAGGTCTTTCTCTTCGATATAGCCCTTGGCAAATATTGGAACGGAGTAAACGCATGGTCTCTCGATGCGGAATCGTGGTTTTCCGCCGCTGTTTATCCGTCGAGCTGGACATATGACGTCTCTGCCGCTGCTTTCCAAAACGACAAAGAATATCGCGTCGTTTCCCGAGCCATAGATACTTTCAGCAATTATGAAACCCTCAGAGCGACCGCGGTCTTCAGGATAGATACTGCGCTCCCGGCGTCCGGCGTGGCATACCCTGTTAATAACAGCGCCTACTCGTCGCTGGGCGTGGTTTCCGGCACCGCCGCCGACGCGGCAAATGCGTCCTTTAACTCCGGCGTCTCGTCGGTAAAAATACGCTTGTTGCGTCAGTCCGACGGATTTTTCTGGGACGGCGCGGTCTGGGTCGTCGGAGAGTCGTGGCTCGACGCCACTGGCTCGGGCGCATGGTCATACAACTCGTTGCCCGCGTTTACATCGGGATATTACATTGTCAATTCGCGGTCGTACGACGTCGCCGGCAATGACGAGGTTGCTTTCTCGACGAGCGCGTTCTATATATCGGGACCCGCCACGCGACTTATTTTGACCATCCCCGGCGAAACGTTCCAGGAAGGCGCCGCTCCGGGTAAAATCGGGACGCCGGCTTCGCGGACGGCCGGTTCGGCTTTTATGATAACGGCTTTCGCCGTGGACGACAACTATTATCTCGACGCATCGGCGAACGCGGGTGTATTTGCGGTCACGTCCGACGGATACGACGTCGAACCGGCCACTCGGACGCTCGTCGGAGGGACGACGACATTCGCGCTGAATCTCCTGGCCGCCGGAACTTCGCAGATAACCATTTCGGCTTCCGTTCTGACATCGGCTGCCACATCAGTCGTGGTGCTTCCTTCCGTTCCGACGAGAATTCAACTGCTCGTGCCCGGCGAAACGGCTGCCCCGGGCAAAGTTATGTCGGCGCCCTACGGTAAAACCGGAACCCCCGCGACTCAGATAACGGGACAGGCCTTTAACGTCACGGTTATGGCAACCGACGATTACTGGAATATTCAGCCCGCGAGCAATCCTGTCGTCAACATAATCACGAGCGACCCCGCCGATTCTCATCCGCCCGACGCTTCGCTTGTGTCGGGAGAAAAGATATTTTCCGTCATATTCGTAACGGCCGGCTCATGGACGGTCTGCGCCACCGATATAGACGGAACTCCTTTGGAGTCATCAACAAGCACAGTCGTAAATGTTTTAGACAACACACCGCCCGCCGCCGTTACGGATATTACAGGACAACCCGGAGTTTCCGACGGAGCAATTGTTTTGAATTGGCCGGCTCCGGGCGATAATGGGGGGGCAAGCCCGCTCCCCGCGGGTTCAATGTTTAAGATTCAACACTCAACTTGGGCGGGTGTTTTATGGTCGACGACGGCGGCACAAATCACCGTTTCCACATCGGGTGTCACACCGACCGCGCAGGTCGCTTACACTGTCGCGGGTTTAACGGGCTGGACGACATATTATTTCAAACTCTGGCACGCCGATAATGCGCCGAACTGGTCGGAACTTTCAAATACCGCCACTTCTTACGCCGCCGATTTTGCCGCGCCGGGCGTTCCGTCGCTGATATCTCCGTCGAGCGCGACCGCCGCCAATCTTTTGGCCGTCGATTTTTCGTGGAACCCGTCCACGGATTCGGGCTCCGGCGTGGCCGGTTACGAACTTTACATTTCCACTTCCGGCGATCCTGCGGTGTTTGTTTCTTCGACGGCGACGGTCTCGACCTCCGTTAATGTCGTCCTGCCTAATCAGGGAGCGTATCAGTGGCGCGTCAGGGCCAAAGACAAGGCCGGCAATTTTTCGACTTACTCCGCCGCGTACACACTCACGGTCGACACCACTTCGTCGTCCGCGCCTGCCGCGCCGACGTCTCTGTCCGGCACGGTAATTTCGACTGTTTCAGTGCGATGGAATTGGCTCGATAACGCGACGAACGAAACCGGATATAGATTGCAGAACGCCGCCGACGAAATCATAATAGACGGCCTCGCCGTCGACACTACTTTCTACGTCGAGTCGACGCTTTCGCCGAACACGCAATATGTCCGCCGCGTTCGCGCATACAATGGCGCCGGCGCGAGCGCTAAATCGAACGATGCGGCCGTATATACACCGGCCAATCCCCCGTCGAATCTTACTTCTCTGTCGCGCACGGCGGCTTCAATTTCGCTTTCCTGGACGGCCGGCGGAGGCGGTAATACCCGCTTTGCCGTCGCGCGTTCGTCCGACGGAATATTGTATCAGATGCTTGTGGCCTGGGCAGACGCCAAAGTCGGGACCAATTATACCGACGCCGGTTCCATCAAACCGGACACAACCTATTTTTACCGCGTGGCAGGTTACAACGGCGACGCCGTTATTACGGCATTCACTTCCGTCATAGCGGTGAAGTCCGAATCGGTTCCCCCCGATACTATATCGGGCAAAATCACTCAGGCCGACGGCAAGACGCCCATCGCGGCTTTAAGGGTGGATGCCGCGGCTCCCGACGGGACTTCGGTATATTTCGTGCATACTTCCACCGACGGCTCATACACCATATCCGCGGTCGCGCCCGGCAAGTATCGCGTTCAGGCGGGATGGGCGCTCAACGACATCGTGTCGTCGGTTTACAAAGACGAAATATATAACGGCTCCGTCGGAGTGGACTTCACGCTTGAAGTCAGTTTCGCGCCGTCGGCCATATCGGGCGTCATACGCAAAGCCGACGCCGGTGTGAGCGCGCCCAAAGTGCGCCGGGTCAACGGTCCGCTGGCTCCGGAGGAACAACTCGGCGAAACTTTCGTCGAGATATTGAAGGACGGAGTGATAGCTCTCAGGGTGTACGCGGATCGTTTCGGCTATTTCGAGATAGGAAATCTTATGCCGGGCGGCTATGTGTTGCGCGCGTTCAACGGTCTGGCGTACAGCGCGCCGAAAGCCGTCTCCCTGGCGGAAGGCCAGATGGCCGTGCCGGCGTTCGCATTTTCGCCCATTGCCGGTTCCGGCGATGATGTTTACGCCTACCCCAACCCCGCGCGGGGATCGTCGGCTGCAATACGCTTTAAGGCCGGTGTCGCTTCTCCCAAAATCGAACTTAAAATATACAATATAGCCGCTGAACTCATACGCTCGGCGGATCAAAATGATTTTGCGGCGTCGGGAGCGGGAGTGTACAAATTCGACTGGGACTTGAATAATTCGTCGGGCAAAAAGGTCGCCTCCGGCGTCTATATATATGTGCTTAAAGTTTCTTCCGAGGACGGCGAAGAATCCGTGGTTAAAAAGAAGCTGGCGATCATAAAATAAGAGACAAACGAGAGCCGGGAATAGTAACGTAGTGAGATCGTTGAAACAGTTCCCTTGGCCGTCATTGCGAGGAACCCCGCATCAGAGTGCGGGGTAAACTCCGTGACGAAGCAATCTCGCTGTTGTGAGATTGCCGCGCCCCGCCACACAACGGCGGGGCTCGCAATGACAAAGTATGGGGTTTTCCAATGGTCTCGCAGCAAGAATATTAAGAAGTAAGCGATAAAAATCCGTGCCGGAAGAAGCGATGAAAAAAATAATGCTCAATATTGTTTTTGCGTCGGTTATAGCGGGCGTTTTGAGCGCCGCCGCCGCCGCCGCCGTTGAAATCAGGGCGGCGTATGTCACCGACGGCCTGGGCGCGCGCCGGACGACTTTTTCTTCGACGGAAAGAATAACCCTTAAGGCCGAGGTCTACAACTCCGCGCCGTCCGACAGAATAGATTTTGTTTTCATTATTTACGACGCGCTCGGCTCAAAACTGATGGAACATACCGGCAATTCCGTACCCGGCTCGGTCGGCGCCGGCGGGTCGTCGTTATCGGCGGTTCAGATTTCAAGATTTTACAAATCGCCCGGATCTTACGTCTATGAACTCAAGGTAAATGAAATACGCGGCGGCGCCGTGGCCGACTCAAAGACGTCGCGCGCTTCCTTTTTCGTGTATTCACCGATACTTACGCTTACCTATCCGAACAATAACGCAATGAACCTGGCCGATAGCCCGCTTGCATTCCGTTGGGCGGGTTCCGGAGCGGCCAAGTATCGCATTTCCGTCGACGATGATATGTCTTTTTACAACACTATTTTTTCGGCGGAGACCCTGGACACGTTCTATTCTTATCCTCAGAATCCGCCGGATATCAGACAGCGTCTCAAAGGTTCGCAGAATTATTATTGGAAGGTGGAAGGTCTTGACGCCTTCGGAAATGTCATAGCCGCGTCTCAGATGCCGTTTGTATTCACTATAAAGGACACCGCGTCCTCGCAGATTTCGCGCGATATCGGCATCGTGTCGGTGGTCATTGAGCCGCCGGACGAGGATTTCGTGCTGATAAAAGTGGAGATAAAAAATCTGGGCGCCCGGGGGGAAAGCGGCATACCCGTCGCGCTTTTTGTCGACGGCGTATCCGCAGGGTCGTCAAGAATAGAATTCTTGAACGCAGGGCAGTCGTTTGTCGCGGAGTTCAGAACGCCGAGGCCCAAAGCCGAAAAAATAGTCGTAACGGCGGCGCACAATTTCATCGACGATACTCCGGCCAACAATATGCTCACTCTTACTCTTGCGCTGCCGCAGGCAATGGCGGTCACGCGCGGGCGCATAATAGGCAAGGCGCTGGAAGACGACGGCGATAAATCCAAAGACAAGGGCATAGACGGCGCGGCTGTATCCTACGTCGGGCCGGTGTCGGGGGAAGTCAAAACCGCCGTGAACGGGCAGTATCAGATACGGGATCTGCCCTTGGGCGCGTATAAAATTTCGGTGACCCACCCTGATTACGAGCCGGCCGAAGCGTCCGTGGAGTTGTCGCGCTCGCGGGCGTATCCGGCGGTGGATTTCCGACTGAAAACGGCGAAAAAAACGGCGGCTTCTTCGATAATAATGAGCCGCGTGGATTTTTGGAATACATTGCGTCGGCATCTCTCCGGAACAACGCGCGATAAAACCGAAGGATACGAACTTTCCGAGATAACAGGCATCGCGGAGAGCGAGTACGCGGCTATCCTGGAAGCGCTTAAAAACGGCAAAGCCCGCATAACAAACGAAACTTTGGAGTAACGGTCGATTCAATATGAAAAAGACGACAGGCATTATCTTTTCCGCCTTGATAATGGCGGCGGTATCGATTGCGTCCTTTGCGGCGGAAGAGCCGGAAAAAAAACACGCCGCGGGTTTTGTGACGGACACCGAGGGTGAATGCTGGATCTTAAATCCTTCGGCGGACCGTTCCCGCATAAAACTCGGTATGTTCGTATACGAACGCGACACCATAAAAACAGAACGCCGCGCGCAGGTAAAGATGGTTTTTTCAAACGGTGTGGAAATCAGAATCCGCCAAAATTCCGAACTCTCCGTTATGGAAGTGCCTCCCGCCGAGCGCGGGATGTCTTCGAGGGTAAAAATGGTTTTCGGCGGAGTGTTTTCCAGAGTGATAAAGCAAAAGACAAAGTTCAATGTGCACACACCCGTCGTCACTATTGCCGTGCGCGGCACCGAGTTCGATACGGACGTTGCGCAGGGAACTGGCGCTACGGACATCAGGGTATTCAAAGGCGTCGTGGCTCTTGAAAATGATTTCGGCTCAAGGGAACTCAAGGCAAATATGAAATCTTCGGTGTCGGCCGGCGAGCCGCCTGCGCCGCCCGCAGCGTTGTCCGAAGAAGAAAAAAAACCGGAGGTTCCCGCCGAACCCGTCTATTCCCTTGGCATTGAGACGGCTAAGACGGAGCTTGAGGAGGGAAAGGAATTTTCCGCCGCAGTTACCGTCAAAGACGCCGAAGGCCTGGAAGCAAAAAACTTCAAAAACAAAATTACGCTTAGTGTAACCGGCGGAGCGCTTCTGAGCCGTTCCGGACAAAATAAGTGGTCGTCGTCGGTAGAGGGTTCTTCCCGCGACGGTGAATTTAAGTTCGGCATCAAAACCGTTTCGGCCGGACCGGCGCAGATAGTGGCGGCGGCCAAATCGGCGCAGTCGTCGTCCCTTGATATCAACATCTTGCGTCCGAAAGAAAGGACTCTCAGAATAAACGTAAAAGAGGGCTCATCGGAGCGGGAGATCAAGATTAAACTGAAATCTAAATAACGGCTCCGTTAATGAAAAAAGCAGCGTTAATGCTATTCCCGTTAATCGCGTCATTTGCGTTGGCGGGAATTGTTTTTTACTATCTTATAATGATGCCTCTGTCGGGCGGTTACAACGTAACCGTGCGCACATCGGGGCTGAAGCCCGTTTATTCCGTCGGCGCTCCCGTCACTTTTAACGGCATAATCGCCAACGCGGGCAAAAACGCTTCGGAGTTTTACATAGATTCCGGCATAATATCCGACGGCACGGATAATATTTTGCGCAAGTCGTATTTCCTGGCGGCGGGTGGAAGCAGGCATTTTTCGTTTGGTTTTGCCGCCGATAAGTCCCGCGAGGGAAAAAAAACGCTTTTAGTGTCCGTATCCCGACCGTCGAAACTGCCCGGCTTCAAAGACGCCGTAATTTGGTCGCGCCAGACCGAATTGGTTTTTGCCCCGCTCCGCGACACAAAACCGGCCTCGCCCGAGGTAAAATCCAAGCCGTCGCCCGCGCCGCTTGCGGCGCCTCCGCCAAAATATGCGGAAGAGATCGTGCGCGCGCAGTTTTCGGCAACATTCCCCGAAACAGTCCGCTATGGCGAGGTCTCCAAACTCACCGTCCGTCTGAAAAATCTTACATCGACCCCGGAGGTTTTCGATGTGTTTCTTCAAATAACGCCGCCATCGGGTACGGAAACGCTCTCCACGAGCCGCGTTGCGCTGCGTCCGTCGGAAACCAAGCAGGTCGACTTTTTGTACAAAGTTATGCCGGGGCATTCGGAGGGAAATTATTCCGCGAAAATATGGTACCGCACGAGGCAGGCGGTGTCCGAAGAAATTTACGCCGGCGCGTTCAAACTATCGGACGAGGAACCCGTGATACAGGTAAAGAAAATGCTTATGGATCCGGTATCGGGCAAACCCGCGGAGATACTTGTCGAGGCCTCCGACGATATAGGCGTTCGCGAAGTCATATTTATCTCGGCGGCGCAAAGTCCGACGGGTGCGCGGTCGGACAGCAGAAATATTCCTATGTATCTTTTTTCAGGCGACGAGAGGAGGGGGATATGGCGCTGCGAATATATACCGAAAAAATCCGACGCCTACGTCTTTTCGTTTCTGGCGGTGGACACTAAACGTCAGCGCTCGCGCCTGGGCGAATTTCCCGTCAAAGTTATCAAATAAGAATCGCCGCCGCCGAATTAAAAAAAATCCTGAAACTTGAGCGAACCGGAGAACATTCATGAGCGTTAAAAAATCCCTGAAGCTGTGCGCGGCGGTTTTTCTGGGTGTGGCATTCCTGCGTCTTCCCGCCGCCGCCGGATTATCGGCACAGTTGCAATTGTCGGTAGCCGTTCCCGATCCGATAGTTGCCGGCGAGGAACTGACTATCCAGGCGATAATATTCAACAACGGAACCGAGATTTGGGCCGCCGGGGATTATTCCGCCGAGGTCGAAATATTCGACGCTTCTAAAAACTATGTGGCGAAAACGCCGCGCAAGAAGGGAACGCAGCTCATAAGGCCGTCGGAGGCGGCGCTGTTTTATGTGCCTTTCGCCGTTCCCGCCGGTTTCAACGGGTCTTATTTTTACAAGGTCTACCTGCTGCATAAGGACCGTCGCATCTCGGAAAGCGATTTTTTCGGCTTTAACGTCCTTCCTTTGTCGAGGCCGCCCAAAGAACCTTCGGCGCTTGAACTCGGCGGCAACGCTTTCATATATTATAAGGGGACTTCAAAATACGATTGGGCCGATTACACCGGTAACTTTAACTTGAATTTGATCGGCGCGGTCAATCGTAAGCCCATGATGTTCAATATCTACACTTTCCACACGCCTAAGTCGACGTCCACTCCGTCCGACGTCAATCACGAGATATACACCATCTTCGCCGGCTATTACGCCGATGACTGGTCGGTGTCTCTCGGCGACATCCTGCCGGTATTTTCGCCGCTTTCGCTTTACGGAACCGGTATGCGCGGCGGAATTTTTGATGTAAGAAGCGGAGGTCTCAGCGCGTCCGTCGTGGGCGCAAGAAGCGTGGCCGCGCGCGAAGGCAGCCAAACCATCGACGGAGTTTACGAGAGAATTGTCGCGGGCGCCCGCGCGGAATACGCTGTGGCCGAATTTGTCTCGCTCGGCGGCTCGTATCTTTACGGTTTCGACCGGCGGGAATCTATAATCGCCGCCGGCCCCGCTCTCCGGCCGGCTTCCAACGGCGTGACCGGCGGAACACTGAAAATCAAACCCGCCGAGCATGTGAGCTTATCGGCCGAATATCAGACGAGCGATTACCGCTCGAACGTCGACATATCGTCGACTTCCGCGGCGGACACGGCTTACAGGTTGGAGATAAGCTGGGCTCCGCGCAACTTCAACGTCAGGGGCGCCTATCAGACCACCGGGGTTGATTTCAATACTTTCGGCGCGCCCGGCGCCGCCAAGGACAGAAAAACCATAGATTTATCGTCGGGGCTTACGCTTTTCTCAAAGATGAATTTTTCAATCGGCTATCTTAATTATACCGACAACGTGGCCGCCGATCCGTCGAAAGTTACAACCAACCAGAATATGTACAGCGGCGGAATTACGCTTGCTATGGACGGCTCGATTCCATCGCCGTCGGTGTCTTATTCGCAGAATGAGGCCTGCGCCCTGGAGCCGAACCGCGCCGCGCTCGATAATATAACCAGGACAGTCGCGGCGGGTTTGTCGGGCAGGATTATCGGTACGAACTACTCCGTTTCCGCGCAGCGTTCCGATTTCGCCGATCTGAACAAAACGGCCGACGATTTCAGAAGCGATACGGTGTCGTCGGGTTTTTCCTTCGAGCCGGCAAAATTCGCCGCGGTCAATATAGGCGCCACGTTAAGCGTTACTGATAATCTTATTCAAAATACGCAATCCCGCACCGGCTCCGCTTCCGGCGCCGTCAATATTAAGATCGTTCCCGACAAGCTCACATCTCAGATCTGGGGAAGTTTGACCGATCGCCGGAATCCCGCCGAAGCCGTCGACGTTTCGGACGCGGGCGGGAACATTGAGTTCACTTATCAATTCAACGGTTCCCTGGCGTGGACTCTTGGCGGCGGACTAACGCGCGTCGAAGACAGATTCGCCGAAACTTCCGTACCGGAACACGGGCTGAACACTCGCGTGAGTTACTCATTTTAAAAAAAATTAGGTGATTATAAACGATTTGGCACTAAATTCGTGATATAAGACACAAGCAACTCGAACAGCGGCTCATGTCTATGATTATATCTAAACTCCATCTCTTTAAGGTAAAACGGGAACCATTCTTTG
>PHAN01000018.1:0-31307 GCA_002841695.1 Elusimicrobia bacterium HGW-Elusimicrobia-1
TCGATAGCTGCAAGTGATACCTCGACACTCCCGCGGGTGCGTCCGTTACGCCGTCCCACGAAAACGTCAAAATATTCTGGCCCGTCGTAAGCCCGTTTAACGGCCCGTTAAGCGCGCTCACCGCGGGCGGCGGCGTCGTATCGACGGTAACGCTCCATGCGCCGGTGTACGACCCGACATTGCCGGCGTTATCCTCGGCGCGAACCTTCCAGTAGTACGCCCTTTGCGGCAATACGGCCGACGCCTGCTGGGACGCCGTCGACGAAGAGTAGAGTATCGTCGTAAAATCGGTCGATGACGCGACAATCAGCAGATAGTTCCCTATTGCGGAATTTGCGTCCGCGGGATATTCTGTCCCGGTCCACTGAAAAGATCGCGCGGTGGACGAAGAAACATCGCCGTCCGGAGGCGATACCTGCGCAACCGACGGCGATGAGACATCGCGGCCGAAATCTATCGTTCCGTCGGCGTTGCCGCCGAAACTTGCCCACGATGAAACGCCGTTGGGCGAGGCGACCCTCGCGCGCCAGTGATAGCGACCGCCGTCGGCAAGACCCGATACGGCAACCGACCCCGCCGCGACGCCGGAACCGCCGAAATTTACCGCGGAGCCGGTGGACAGATCGGCGCCGTTAAACGCTGACGTAATCGTCTTGACTTCAAAAATCGGCGTCAACGTGTCGGCTATTCGGGATGCCATATTCAGTTTTAGAACCATCGACGGGGAATTGGTCCAGCCGCCCGTCGATATCGCCGTGGTTCCGTCGGATTTATATTGCGCAAGATACGTCGGCGTCAACGGCGCGGGAAAATACGAATGCGTCAGAATATATACGGCCGACGGCCATATCTGGTTAAGCGAGACGCTCACGTTGGCGGTGAGCGTGACGGGCGAGGTCGTTATCAGCGCCAGGGTATCGGTATAAAGCGCGGTGGTGTAACACGCTTCGGCGGTCGTGCGCGGTGTGTGTGTCTCGTCGGAAGCGGGCGCAACATTCTGACCTATGGAATAATCGGTTACAATCGTATTATTGTTTCTGTGCGCCAGAAAATTGCCGGCAATGTAGGCGGAATTTCTTGATTTTCTGCCCTCGGACGTCTCGACCGTGGAATTAAAAACCGTAAAGTTTTCCGAGTGAGAAGTGATAAGACCCGTGGCCGCCTGATACGCCAGCGCGCGGTGCGAATCGGTGAATTTTGCCGCGGAGGTATATTGATAAGTAACGATGACCTCGGCGCTCTGCGGACCGGTATTGGTGGCATTGTCGGGATAGTACGATGCGGCAAGCCGGGCGCCGTTTGCCCACGACGTACTTGCGAAGACCGACCACATATCCAACAGAAAAGGATGACCGCCTATCTGCAGCGCCTGTGTAATATGCGAATAGGTCTGCGGCGTTCCCGATGAATTGTTCAGGGAATAATTCCAGATGACATTGCCGACGGATGTGCCGTTGTAGTTTCCCGTGACGCGGGCATACAACGCTTTCAAATCGACGCCGGTTTCCTCCATATTCAGAGCGACGGACGGAAATTGAAAATCGGCTCCGGGGGTCAGCCCCTGTCCGAGAAGATAATAAACCGTTTTGGTTTTCACCGACGCGTCGCGCGAGAATTCGTAGGTCACGACGCATTCGCCGCCGAGATTGTATATCGTATTCTGTGTCGTCTCGACGTTAAGCGTCTGGCGCGTATTAAAAACAAGGCCGGTTCCCGTGGACGGCTGCGTGAGATATACAAAATCGTAAGAATCAATTTGCGAACCGTCGAGAGCGGCGGACGGCGACCACGAGCCGGCGCCTATGCGCGCTCTTACGCTCCCGTCGGCGGTCGCGCCTCCCGAAAGACGGTGTCCCGTAACTTCAAACCAATGCGATACGACCGCAAAATCCGCGGAGCCGCTTTCAGCCACACGCGCTTCGTAATCGAAAGCGGCCGTGCCCGGAGCCACCGCGCCCTGCGCCGAAGCGACGGAATTATTCCAGTTGGATTTCAGGGGGAATCTTACGGTATTGACTTGAATCGTCGCGGTATCGTCGTATTCGTAGGTGACATAAAGTTTCAGCGCGGGCATATTATAAATACTGCCCGCCGAAGACGCGGTGGGCTTTACTGCGGCCGCGTAGTTTTTGGCGGTTGTGACACCGGCAAAAACCGCCAAGGGGATGTCGCACTTAGCGTGAAAACGCACCGACTCGTCGCCGGAACCGTAGAATATAATCGAATCGGGGAATATATCGCGAACACTCGAGGCCGCAACAGATTGATCGAAAAGAATATCCAGACCTGTAAAATTGATATTGTTGCCGCCCTCGTGAAGTCCGTCGAACTCCAGCCAGGCCTTTTTTACGGCGACTGCGTCGGGCAGACGGAAATTAATGGCGGGATATTGCAATGTCGCGCCGGACACGACTCCCGTGGAAGAACCTATACCGAAATTAAACTCAACCGTTTTTAGACGTACGGCGGCGGAGAGCGGCGCGGCCAGAAGCGCGAATCCCAGAAGTTGAACCGATAATGCTTTTATAATTCTGCCCGTCATTTATTGAAAGTGGTATTTCCGTCCGTCGAAGACCTTTTCAGCGCATTCTTTATGATACGCGCAAATCTAAACAGTTGTCGGGATACGCGGCACCATATTATCCCCGCAAATCCCGACGGAAACACTTTGCAAACGCCGGCCACGGAAGACAACGGCACGAACGCCTCGTCCGTAGAAGCCGTATCGTCGAGTGTAATAAGACCATGCGGCAAGACGCGGACTACCCTGTGCAGAAACTTGCCGCCGTCGATATCAAATATCACACAATCGCCGGAACGAATAAGGCCGGTACGGCCGTTGACCCTGAGAGCCGTAACGACTTCGCCGTTTCTCACGGCAGGGCGCATACAACCGCCCCGCGTCACGGCGGCCATCACATTGGTTCCGATATGGGATATTCCCGTTTTATCCATGATTTCTATGACAGACGGGTAACCGCAAAACACGCGCCGCCGGTAATGGGGTTTCCGGCTATACATTTACCGCAGGCAAGGGCCGCCGTCTCAAAGATTTTCTCGCTTTTAATCCGGGGCTTGACGTATTTCTTTTTCTTTTTTTTATTCATTCTGTTTTTTCCTTTCGCGCGCGTACGCGCGTTTCGCGCACGCGTTCTCAAGAAGTAGGTATTTATAGAGGTAATTATACTCAAAAATACCCCCCTTTACAATAGAATGGCATAAAAGAAGAAAGTGGTAAAATCGGGGTTTCAGCGGGATGATTTATCCGACGGAAAGATGGTATTTTATCCGAAACAAAACGAAAGTGACTTTTATCACAATCGCCGCCATGGATGGTATCAGACGTTTTCAGCCACAAAGCGCCGGACGGCGGACAACCGGCACGCCTCGGCGGGCGGGGTCAGCAACGAACCGTGCTCGACAAGCGCAAGACCGGGACAGCGCTGACAGTATGCCAGATGCGCGCACGAAAAACACGCTGATTTTTTCCCCAATCGCGCGCGCCTCAAACCCTCGAAAACTTTGCCGCGCCACAGCGACGCAAAATCCGTCTTCAACAGATTCCCGGCTGAAATCCTCATTTGAGGGCAGGGATAAAGTTCGCCGTCGGACGATACGGCGGCCATGGCGCGGGCGGCGGAGCATTCCACAAGCCGTTCGCCGCGAGCGCCGTAGCTTCTGGCGCGCGGACCGCAATACTCCGACGGCACACCGGCGCCGAGGCGGCGATACACCTTCCGCAATTCTCCGTCGGAAAGACGCAGCCCGAGACCGGACGCGGAACCGTCGTCGCACGGAGCGATGGTGGCGTCGAAGCGGCAGGATATCGCCCGCGAAGCCGCGAATTTTTGGACGAATTCAAGGCAGGAATAATTCGATTTCATCAAGGGAGCTTTTACGGTCACGCGCACACCGCTACGCAAAAATTCGTCGACGGCTTTTGTCGCGGCCAGGAAAGACCCCCGTCTGCGCGTTATATAATCGTGCGCGGCTTCGTCGCCGTAAATACTGATTTCCACGGCCGAAACACCCGCGGCCGAGACCTTGGATGCCGTCGACGAATCGACAAGAACGCCGTTAGTGAACAACCGGACGTCGAAAGCGAGTTTTTTCGCGCAGCCGATTATATCGAAAATATCGTCGCGCAAAAACAATTCGCCGCCGGTAAAAACGGCGTACATGGCGCCGGCGCGGGCTGTCGAGCGAAGTATTTTTTTTATACCCCCGAAGGAAATATCTTTGAGTTTTCTCTCAGAGGAAGGTATGTAGCAATGGCGGCAGTTAAGATTGCAGCGACGGGTCAACTCGAATATGACGGTGAGCGGAATGTTACCGCGATGGGCGGCCAGTTGCAGCTTAGTCGACGGTTTCAAGGAGTCCTTTGGCATATAGAAGCTCCAGAAACTCGTCGACGTCTTCCGCGGCGGCGGCGCGGGTAACGTCGAATTGGCGGGTCAATCCGTCGATTATTTCCGGGCGCAAACGGCCTATCGCAGACATCTCCCAGATGACGGCGCCGGTTTCATTGAACTCGTGCAACGAAGGCACGGAAGCATCCGCGACGTAAAGAACCCCGCCGACACGTCTGTATGAAAGTGTTTTTTTTGCGCGCGCCTTCGGCATCCGCCGCTTTCTCCTATTTGAGCCGGTCGCCCTTTAAAAGCTTGACGGCGGCGCGGCGCGCGTTCAACAGTATATCGCGCGAGGCGGCGCCTGTTTTACCCCTGAGAACTTCCAGCATAAACACTTCGCAGCAACCCGACTTTTTAATCCGGTATACAAGCTCGCGCCAATCTATCAGGCCGTCGCCGGGCACCAGATGGTCGTCGGCCGAGCCCTTGTTGTCGGAAATATGCAGAGCGATGACTCTCAAGGAAAGTTCGTCGAAGGTGCTGAGCGCCCCCTTGCGATAGAGATTGGCGTGGGAGCTGTCAAAACAGAACCCGCAGACAGAGGGCGAAAAACCGTCGATCAGACGCATAAGCGCGGACACTTCGCCGCCAAAAATATGCGGGAGTTGCGTCTCCACCGCTATTTGAACATCGAGATCCTGCGCGCGGACGTAGAGATGTTCCAGACTTCTCCTGCACTTTGCAAATCTTACCGCTATATCGTCCTTCAATGATTCGTCGGTAGCCGCCGGATGAACCACGAGTATTTTTCCGCCCAGCCGTTTAAGACAGTACATGGAGCGTTCGATCTCTTCCATGGCGAAAGATCTGATATTCTCGTCGGGGCTTGATATGTCTATCAACTCGGAAAACGGCGAATGCAAACTTTCGACTTCAATATCCAGTCCCTTAAGCGCGATACCCAGCGCCTGTATCTCGCGGTCCTTGTGCCACTCAAAATGCGAAAACGCCCCGTACTGCTCCGTTCCGGTCCATATTTCGACTATATCGAAACCGGTTTCCTTTATTTCAGGAAGCACTTCGAGAATGTCACGGTCAAAAAAAAGACCGGTGGATATGCCTATTTTCATGGGTTTTCCGACGGAACGGACCGTAACGGACTATTTCATCCGGAAGCGCGACAAATCGACACCGCAATTCGGACGCCAGCAATAGCCCTTCTCTGTGTGGGAGAGGCAATTGAGGTCTTCTTCGCGGTCAACGCCTGCAGCCAACAGACCCGCAAAGATTCTTATGTAGAAATTGGCGCGGGTGGCCGCATCATACTTGAACCACTGCGGGCCCCACTCGTAATTCCTTTCAAGTTTCGACCGCACGAGACCGGCAATATGTTTTGGATGCCAGCCCTGTTTCATAAGCACGCGCGTAAGGGTCTGCAGATTAGTGGGCCGCAGTATATGCGGATTGGGCTCCCTTATGCAATGAGCCACACACGGAGGCAGCCCCGAAGTGTCGAATCTGTCGTATGTGCGCGCCCATTCGGAATGAGTGTCGTGCTCGACAGAATCGAAATGTTTGTGAAACTTGTAGAGCTGCGAACGCTTATACGAGTTTATCAGACGCTCCACTCCCGCCTCCGCTACGGGTATCGTAGTATCCGATTCCTGGGCGTATTTTACGGCCGCATCGAAGTTATACCTGACCTTAAGAAGTTCCGGCATATTGGCTTCGTAGCGGGGCAGTGTTATGAGCGTGGGGATAGACCTTGCGGTCTGCTCTCCGAATTTATATTTGAATATTTTATGTTTCTGATACAGCGAGAAAGGACAGCGGATGTCCCTCATAAAAACGGGGTCGCCGTACATCGAGAGGTCTACGGAGATGGCCTCCTTGTATTTGCCGCCTATGGCGGTGTCGGTAAAAACCACCGGCATACCTTTGTACTCTTTCTCGAGCGCCTTGTACATCAAATGCCCTATGTATTCGATAAGACGCCCCATTCCGTCGAACGCCAGGCCGTATTCGAGGTCTACTTTCCTCCAACGGCGGCCGTGCGTGGAATTATATTTGCCGGTTACGGAATCGTTCAATCTGCCTAGTTCCGCGAGTTTCTTGTAATCCGGCGACGCATTGGGAACCCTGAAACTGAAATGGTACCCCTGCCCCGTCATTATGCAAAGCGGGCTGATGCCGAAATCCTGAAACGTCCTTAAAAGAATCTGATATACCGGCTCTATGGCCTCGTAAGTCCTTTTTGCGTTCCAGTAGGCCTCTCCGGCGTGGACAAGGTTAAAATATTCCACGTCCAGAATGCCCAGCACGTTTTGGGTATCCCACACGGACCTGAACAAATCGACCTCTTTGTCGAGCAGCCAGTAAAACGACTTGCTGTCGGTGGAATAAAAATATTCCTCGGAGATTCGCTCCTTGACCATTTTCTCGCTGACACCCACTAAATACGCCGCCGTGAAAGTCGACGGATCGTCGGACGAACCGCCGCAATACTGCGCCAGACGACGCCTTATGGCCGGACTGGCGTAAAACTCTTTCAAGTTCATTTTGGCTCCCTGATCTCAATTCACCTTGCCGGACAAAGTCGTTTGAGATCTTTAATATTCGATATGATAAGCGCTTTCTTGTCGGTTTTTATATAACCCAGACGCTTAAAATTATTAAGTTGTTTGGATATCATCTCGCGCGAGGTCCCCGTAAAATCCGCCAGGTCCTGATGGGACAGACGAATGAGTATCCTGTAGCCGTCGGCGGAACGCTTGGAATGTTTGGTGGCCAGGTCTACGAGAGTTTTAGCCAGGCGCCCCGTAAGCGAGCTGAAAGCCAACCGCTCGATTTCCTGGTCGGCGGTGCGCAGCCGCAGAGTCAGCGTGCGCATAATATTCAGAACGATGTTTATGTCTCGCGAAAGCAAACGGTTGAATTCGTTTTTCTCTATGACCATAAGTTCGCAGTTTTCCAGCGCCACGGCGGAGGCGGAACGCGGCTTAAGGTCTATGAGCGACATTTCTCCGAAAAACTCCCCCGCCTGCATATAGGCCAGCGTCTTTTTTTTAAGTCCCGTCTGAGTAAATATTTTTACCACGCCCGACAGCACTATGTAAAGCGCGCGGCCGGAAGTATTTTCGCCGAAGATTATTGCGCCGGGCTTGAAAGTTTTAAACTTTCCTATGGACTGTATTTTGTCGAGATCGCGATCGGCAAGGCGTCTGAAAAGAACTATTTTTTTGAGGATTCTCTTGATACTCACGTATGTCCTCCCTGTTGCGCGTCGCCCGGCGAGATGGCCGACTTGGTCAGATCGGGGTCGGGTTTGAGTTCCTCGGTGTCGGGTCGGGTCGGCGCGGCGGGCGTTATAAGTCCGCCCGTTATTATTAGTTTAACGGCGTCATCGACGCTCATATCGAGCGTCACAACATCTTTGCGCGGAACCAGAAGAAGAAAACCCGTGGTCGGATTCGGCGTGCTCGGAAGAAATACGTTAAGAACATCATCCGACGTCTTTTGCTGGATTTCCCCTACCGCTTCCGACGTAACGAATGCCAGGGAATATATTCCGCGACGCGGATATTCTATCATAACCACGCGGCGGAAAGCGGTTTTCTGGTTGAAGATAAGGTCGGTGAGCTTGCGGACCGACACATAAATCTCTCTTATGATCGGAATCCGCATAAAGTATTTTTCCAGACGGGAAAGAAGCCGCCTTCCGGCGATGTTGGTGGCTATCGCCCCGACGGACCAGACCACCCCCACGGTGAGCGCAAAACTGGCCAGGCGGCTCAGAAAATTGCTTTCGGCTTCGGCCAGGAATAAGTCGAACATGGGAGCGACGATGGGCGTAAAAACGCCGCTTACAAGTTTAAACAAAAGCCACAGGACATTAAGCGTGATCCACAGAGGGAGCATCGCTATAAGCCCTGTGATAATGTTGCGGGTAAAATTTTTCTGGCTTATTCCGTGTGCCTGTTGCATTTTATTGCGCCTTTATGAAATCTTCGCCTATGTCGGCGAGTTTTCTTAGTTTACTTTCTTTATCGGCCTCTATATAGAGACGAACCACGGGCTCGGTGCCGGAAAGCCGGACGCCCATCCATGAATTATCGTCGAATATAAACTTATATCCGTCCAGCGTGACGGTTTTTTTTATGGTCAGACCGCCGATTTCTTTGGGCGGAGATTTTGCCAGACGCGCGCGCAGCGAATCCATCTGCCTGAGTTCAAGATGGAAATTGAGACGGTCGGAATAAACCGCTCCGGCGGCCGACATTATTTCGGCGAGAGTGTCTTTCAAAGGCCGTCGATTTACGGCAACCGCCTCCAGCGCCAGAAGACACGCGAGTATTCCGTCCTTCTCGGGGACGTGACCCCTTATAGTCAAACCTCCGGACTCCTCCCCGCCGATTATGAAATCTCCCTTTTTCGACGGGTAAGCCGAATTTTCCTTTACCATCACTTCGCCTATGTATTTAAAGCCCACCGGTTTCTCCACCACTTCCACGCCAAGATGGGCGGCCACTCGGTCGATAAGATGCGTCGTCATTACCGAGCGCACCACAAGACCTTTGTAGCCGCGCGTTTTTACGAGATGCCACAGCAGCAGCGCTATCACGGCGTTGGGCGTCATGAATGTGCCGTCTTCGTCGATAATACCGAACCTGTCGGCATCGCCGTCGGCGGCAAGGCCGAGATTGAGTTTCTGGGCCTTCATCGTCTCGACAAGTTTTTTCAGATTATCCTTGCTCGGTTCGGGAGAACCCGTCGCGCCGAAAAGGACGTCCCTTTCAAGTCCCATCACGGCCGAGGCGGCGCCGTACTCTTCCAGAAGAACATCCAGGTATCCGCGGGCGGTGCCGTGCAATATGTCGACGGCCGTTTTGACTTTGGATTTTTTGATGGCGTCGCCGTCCACCAGCGATCTGACGTATTTGAGATACGCGCGCGAAGGATCCACCGTCTCAAGAAGTTTCGCCGACGCCGCCTGTTTGAGGTCTACGGTCTTGACTTTGAGCCGCGGCGATTCCGCGGCTATTTCGATGGCCCTGGTAATTTCGGGAGTGGCCGGACCGCCGGAAGCCGGCGAAAATTTCAGCCCCTGGTACTGAAAGGGATTGTGACTGGCGGTAAAATTGATTCCTCCGTCGAGCTTTCTGCGGATTATCTCGAAAGATATCACGGGCGTCGGCGTATCGCGGTTGCACAAATACGTTTTGACTCCGTTGGCGCAAAGGACTTCCGTGGCCGCTTCCGAAAATTTTTCGGAGAGAAAACGCGTGTCGCCTCCGACTATCACCGACGGATTGCGGCGATTTTTCGACTTAACGTAGTCGGCTATGGCCTGCGCCACGATTCTGACATTGGCGAATGTGAACTCGTCGGCTATAATCGCGCGCCAACCGGAGGTTCCAAATTTGATTTTTGCCATTTTTGTCTCCCGCCTGTTTTATGGAAGATAGAAGCAAGAGGCAAGAAGTTTGTCATTCCCGCGCAGGCGGGAATCCAGAAATTTTTGCAACATTTGAAAAGACTGGATTCCCGCTAAAAACATGCGGGAATGACAAACTTCTTACTTCATTACTTCTATTTTCCCTTACCGCCGCCACTCGTTGATTTTAGCCGAATATTCTTCTATGAGTTTGGACGCCGACTTGCCGCCGCGCGACTCGGCCCAAAGATGAAAATAACTTTCTTCCGCGTCGGGCAGCATTAAAATCCAATCGGTCTTATTGAGGTAAATTTTAACTCCGTCGATGAGTTCGTGTCTTTTGTCCTTGGCATATTCTATAGCCATTCTCATCACGGTGCCTTTCTTGTCCCACGGACACGGCACCCGCTCGTGAAGGATCTCGAACGACGGTATTTCGCGGGCAAGCCGGTTGAGGCGTATCCCCAGAGCGGACATCATCTCTATGATTTTACCTATCGAATAAAGCGCGTCGAAAGCGCACTGAAACTCGGGGAAGATATATCCGCCGATTGTATTGCCGACGAAAACAACGTCCGGGCGGTGCGCGTAGCGCATCATATTTTTGGGAAGAGTCGGAGTGCGCAGCGCTTCCATCCCGTACTCCGAGGCGAGTTCCTCTATAACGCAGGACGAATTGACCGGCACGGCGATGGCGCCTTTTTTATACGTTTTCATCGCAAGAAGCGCCGTAAGAATCTGCGCCGTCTCGTTCGGAATTATCTTTCCTTTTTCGTCGACGATATAAACACGCTCGGCGCCGTTGTCTATCATAAAACCGACGTCGGCGTCCAGAGTCGTGACGATGTCGGCAAGCTGCTCGAGGTATTTTCTGCGCTCCTGGAAAGATATGGAAACCTTTTGCGGATCGATATAGGAGTTCAGCGCTATGACTTCCACGCCGAGTTTTCCGAAAATACCCGGGAATATAAGCGCCGCCGTGGAATATGCGTAATCGATGACGACTTTCATTTTTCCGGCGCGGATGACTTCCTTGTTTATGGCTTTCAAATAACCCGTGCGATAATACTCCGCGGCGTGCGGCGGAACTATGACTTCGTCTATTTCGTCGGGGGCGGCGCGTTTGAAGTCCTCGCGCAGGAACATCTGCTCGATGGCCTTTTCCTGCTGTATGGAAATATCGTCGCCGCGCGAATCGAAAAATTTTATGTCCATGATGCGCGGATCCGTCGGAGATATCTTTACGTGCAGACCGCCGGACTCTCCTTCCTTGCCGATTTCATAACGGAAAACCGGCAGCGGCGCCGTCTGAAGGTCGCCGACCCGGACGCCGGCGGACAGAAGTCCCGATATCATAGTGCGTTTTATCATCCTTGAGGCCGGATGAGAATCGCGGGAGGTTATGACGTAGGCGCCTTTGCCCAGATATGCTCCGTAGGCCGCTCCGACTTTGGTGGCGAACTCGGGTGTAATTTCAATATTGGCAAGTCCGACTATGCCCCATGTCCCGAACAGCTCTTTATTCCATTTCTCGCCCCATATCAGCGACGTCGAGAGAGTCGAACCGCTCTCCACCACTTTGTGCGGCCATATCTTTACTCCGGCGCGAATCGTGGCTCCGTCGCCTATCTTTGTTTCGTCGCTTATGACGGTGCCTACCTGCACCACGGCGTTATTGCCTATCGTAACATTGTAACCGATAACGCTTTCCTTGAGCCGCGCCGCTTCCCCTATGACCGAACCCGACCAAATCACGGAGCCGGCCACGGAAGCGCCGGACTTGACGGTCACATTGTCTCCGATAACGCTTTTGGATATTTTAACGCCGTCGCCTATTACGGAACCCGAACCTATGATTACCCCGGACTCTATCTGGGCGTCGGACGCTATTTTCACGTCTTTCCCGACGTAAATCTCCGCGTCCTTGCGGCGAATCTTGGAGCCGCGCAGTTCGACTTTGACTTTACCTTCCAGAATGTCGTAATGGCCAAGGCGGTATTCGTCGAGATTTCCGATATCTTTCCAGTATCCGGCGGCTATGTAGCCGTAAAGGCCTTTGCCCGCGGCAAGTATCGCAGGGTAAAGATCCTTCGAGAAATCGAAACTTTTGCCGACGGGCATAAAATCGAAAACCCCCGGTTCAAGAACGTATATTCCGGTGTTTATTGTGTCGGAAAAAACCTCGCCCCAAGACGGTTTTTCGAGGAACCGCTCGATTTTGCCGTCGGGCGCGGTTATAACGACGCCGTACGCCAGCGGATTTTCCACCCGCGTAAGCACCAGCGTGGCCATTGCCTTTTTCTCTTCGTGGTATTTGAGCGCGGCGGTAATATCGAAATCCGTCAGGACGTCGCCGGAAATAACGAGAAACCGTTCTTTGAGTTTGTCTTCGGTGAACTTTACGCATCCAGCGGTGCCGAGGTCGGAGTCCGGTTTGAGATATTCTATTTTGACGCCGAACTTAGAGCCGTCGCCGAAATGACCGGTTATGGACTCGGGCTGGTAATAGAGCATCATTATGAGTTCGTCGAATCCGTGCCGTTTCAAAAGTCCCACGATATGTTCGAGCATGGGAATGTTCGCCATAGGCACCATGGGCTTGGGTATGCCCGTCGAAAGAGGTCTCAAACGTGTGCCGAATCCGCCTGCCATTATTACGGCTTTCATAATTTTTTCCCCTCTATCCCGGAGGTCTTTTTCTTTATGTAGTTCAGCAATCCGCCGGCCAGAACGATTTCCCTGTCGCGTCCGGAGAGCTTTACTTCCAGTGTAATATGCCGGTTGATCCTCGGTATGTGCGCCCGGATTTTCGCGGAGCCGCCGGACAATACTCCGTCGGGTCCGGTCAGATTTTCCGTCACAATCCGGTCCCCCTGCGCTATGGCTTCGTAGTCGGACTTATCGGCGAAAACAGCCGGAAGCACTCCGAAGTTTACAAGATTCGCCAGATGGATTCTCGCGAATGATTTGGCTACGACCATATTGACGCCCAGATATTTCATTACCAGCGCCGCGTGTTCTCTCGACGACCCCTGAGCGTAATTCTCGGCGGCGACCACTATCCCGCCGGTTTTTTCGCGGGCTCTTTTGACGAACCCCGCATCGACGGCTGTCAGCGTGTGCTCTGCGATGGCCGGTATGTTGGAGCGGAGCGGCAATATCCCGGCGCCCGCGGGAAGTATATGATCGGTGGTGATATTATCCGGAAGTTTTATCAGTACGTCGCCGTCCACCGTCGACGGAAAATCGCCGAAAACCGGCAGCGGCTTGATATTCGGGCCGCGACGCAACTCTTTCGCCGAAGATTTCCGCGGCGGCTTTATGAACATACCGCGGTCAACGATTAAGCGCGGCAGCGGCCGCGAGGGGTTTTTCCTGATATATTTTTGGGGATTTACGAATTTTCCGTGCAGGGCGGCCAGAGCCGCCGTAACGGGACTCACCAGATACACGCCGGCGTCTTTGGTGCCCGAACGGCCTTCAAAGTTTCGGTTGAACGTCCTGGCGGTAACCGCTCCCGACGACGGCGCCTGCCCCATTCCTATGCACGGACCGCACGCGCATTCGATAATACGCGCCCCGCTTTTGATTATATCGTCGAGCAATCCGTGCCGCGAAAGCGTAAGAAGCACGTTACGCGAACCGCAGGAAACCACGCAGGATACGTCGGGATTTATTTTTTTTCCTTTCAGTATCCGCGCTACGGCAGTCATATCGGCCAGCGAAGAATTGGTGCAACTCCCTATGCAAACCTGATCGACTTTAAGTCCGGCAATTTCGGATATTTTTTTGACATTATCGGGACTGTGCGGCGCGGCAACCATCGGCTCGACGCGCGAAAGATCCAGCTCGATAACTTCGTCGTAAACGCAGCCATCGTCGGGCGCAATCGCCCTGAAATCCGAAACGCGGCCCGTCTCGCGCATAAAACTTTTGGTGACTTCGTCCGACGGAAACACCGAAGTCGTGGCGCCCAGCTCGGCGCCCATATTGGTTATGGTCGCGCGCGAAGGAACGTCGAGCGATTTTACGCCGGGGCCGAAGTACTCGACTACTTTGCCGACACCGCCCTTAACTCCGAGCCGCCGCAAAAGTTCCAGTATGACGTCTTTGGCGGAAACGTAATTTTTGAGTTTACCGACGAGGCGGACGCCCAGCGCGGCGGGCATTTTTATTATAAACGACTCACCCGCCATCGCGCAGGCCACGTCGAGACCGCCGGCGCCGAAGGCCAGCATCCCCATGCCGCCGGCCGTGGGGGTATGGGAGTCGGAACCGATGAGAGTTTTTCCCGGAACGGCGAAATTTTCAAGATGAAGCTGATGGCACACGCCGTTGCCGGCGGGCGAAAATATTATTCCGTACTTCGAGGCGGCCGCCGCGAGGTATCTGTGGTCGTCGGCGTTTTCAAATCCGGTCTGGATGGTGTTATGGTCCACATAGGATACGGATAGTTCGGTGCGGACCCGCGGAATGCCTATCGCCTCGAATTGAAGATAAGCCAGCGTGCCGGTGGCGTCTTGTGTGAGGGTCTGATCTATCCTGACGCTCGCGTCCGCGCCGATAGGCGGCAGAGAGTCCGCTCCCGCGAGGTGAGCTTTGAGTATTTTCCGTGTCAGGTTATAAGGAGGGGTCATCGGTGTTATTTTATAAATTTATGCGAAGTATTACAAGCGAAAAAAAACGCGGGGGTTGCCGGACGCGGCGTTTCTACGGACATATTTTTCAGCGCTCTATGCGCTTAAACGCGGACGGCAAATTCGCTATGATGTCGGAAGCGTTCATCGACGCGCGCGACACCTTGCGCGCCGCGATGTCTCCCGCCATACCGTGCACGGTAACGCCCGCGGCAGCGGCGTCGAAGACATCGTCGTACACGCACGACAGCGCCGCGATAACGCCCGACAGGACATCGCCGGAACCGGCGGTAGCCATCCCGGGATTGCCGGTAGCGTTTATGAAAAAGCGCTTGCCGTCGGCGACGACTGTGCCCGCGCCTTTAAGGACGCACACGCACCCGTAGCGGCGGGCTATCGCGGATGCGGATTTTTTTCTGTCGCGGGCTATTTCTACCGTCGACAGACCCAGCAGCCGCGCCGCCTCGCCTTCGTGAGGCGTAAATACCGCGCGCCCCGGCGCGAAGGACATCGGGCGGACTCCGCTGACGGACGAAGCGGCGATAAAATTGAGCGCGTCGGCGTCGAGAATCAGACGTCCGGCAAAACTCCGGCGAAACAATTCAAGCATCGCTCCGGTCGACTTCGACGGCCCCAGACCGCAGCCGGCTACGACGGCGTCGTAACGTCGCAGCGACATTTTTTTTGCCAGAAACCGCACCGATTTGCCGTCGACGGCTCCCGAAGCGCCGTCGGGAAGAGGCATAAGGACTATCTCGGGCGGCAGTTTCGGCGCGACGGCGCAATAGATGGATCCGGGAAAAGCCAGAGTGACCAAACCGGCGCCGGATTTGACGGCGGCAAGGGTGCACAGCGCGGCGGCCCCAGGATATGCCGTGGATCCGCCCACGGCGAGAACGCTTCCGTAGTCGTACTTATGAGAGTTTTTCCGTCGGATGGGCAGGAATTTCATCGCTTTGCGACGCAAAACGCGGCGGCGTATTCTTTGGTGTGGGTAAGAGATATCAGGACGCCCGCGGCAAGACGATTTTTTATGTAAACTCTGGGGCTGCCGTCGCGGGAGTTTCTCACGCCTATGTCCCTGTGCGCGAGGCGCGGCGAACGCGACGAAAGCGCTTTCCAGACCGCTTCCTTTGCGGCGAACCTCACGGCATAATGCTGCGCCGAGTTCTTTTTGGAACCGCAATAGCGTATTTCATCGTCGGTAAATATCTTTTCGAGGAATCGGCGGCCGCGGGCGAGCCGCTCGATGCGCGCCACTTCCACGATATCTATTCCGATACCTTTCATATCACTCCACGGTAACCGACTTAGCAAGATTTCTGGGTTGATCCACGTCGTTTCCGCGCAGCACCGAACAGTAATACGCGAAGAGTTGAAGAGGCACCACGTTTATCAGGGGCGAAATAAACTCCGGCACTGTCGGCACCTTGATGAGGTGCGTGGTTTTTCCGTCGAAAGAATCGTCGTTATCCGACACCAGAGCTATCACCGTACCCGAACGCGCGCGAACCTCTTCGATATTTGAAAGTATCTTGTCGCGTATCGCGCTGTCGGTGGCGACAACCATTACGGGCATATTCTCGTCGATAAGCGCTATCGGGCCGTGTTTCATTTCACCCGCGGCGTAGCCCTCGGCGTGAATGTAGGATATCTCTTTTAATTTCAGGGCGCCTTCCAACGCTATCG
The DNA here is from genome assembly GCA_002841695.1 of Elusimicrobia bacterium HGW-Elusimicrobia-1. Taxonomy (NCBI): domain Bacteria; kingdom Pseudomonadati; phylum Elusimicrobiota; species Elusimicrobia bacterium HGW-Elusimicrobia-1. The sequence continues at coordinate 16,113 of PHAN01000018.1, forward strand.
GATAATTTACGTTTCTTCCCAGATAAAGAAAGTCCTTCGCGTGGAAAAATTTCTTCGCGAGTTTTTCTATCGAGGCGGAATCTTTGAGAGCCGCCGCCATTCTCACGGGCGCGTCCCATAATTCCAGGGACATCCGCTTTATTTCCTCGCGGGGCAGGGCTTTCCGCTTAACCGCCCAGTCCAGCAAAAGCATATACAGCGCCGTAAGCTGCCCGGTAAAGGCCTTCGTCGAAGCCACTCCGATTTCGGGACCGCAGCGCGTAAACAAAGAAGCCGCCGCTTCGCGCGAAGCCGTGGAACCGATTACGTTCGTTATGGCAAGCGTGGGCACTCCGGATGATTTCGCCAGACGAAGACCCGCCAGCGTGTCGGCCGTCTCGCCGGACTGGGTAATCGCTATCACGAGAGTGTTTTTTCCCAACACCGGATTCCGATAACGAAATTCCGAGGCGATGTCGACCTCGCAGGGGAGAGCCAGAAATTTTTCAAACAGGTATTTACCGACGAGACCGGCGTGGTACGATGTTCCGCAGGCGACTATATGCACTCTTTCGAGCGTCGGGGCGATGGACGAAACCATTCCCAGTTCTTCGTCGAGAATCGCCAAACCCTCTTCGGGATAAAGACGTCCGCGGAATGTATCCTGCACCGCCTGCGGCTGCTCGAATATCTCCTTGAGCATAAAATGCTTGTATCCGCCCTTTTCCGCCTGTAGAGAGTCCCAGTTGACGACAACGACTTCGCGCTCGACTTTGGCGGAACCGTTGAAAAATTCTATTCCCGAAGCGCTTACGCGGGCGATGTCGCCGTCCTCAAGAAAGGCCACGCGCTTGGTGTAGGGAAGAACGGCCGGTATGTCGGAAGCCGCGAAATTTTCACCGTCGCCGAAACCCACTATCAGCGGCGCGTCCTTTCTGGCAACGACGAAAGAATCCGGCTGGCCGGCGGCTATCACCGCAAGCGCGTACGCGCCGGTAATTTCGCCGATAGTTTTTCTTACCGCGTCAAGAAGCCCGCCGCCCGAAGCAAAATGCTTCTCGACAAGATGCGCGACGACCTCAGTGTCCGTCTCGGAACGGAAAATATGCCCCTCTGCCGCAAGTTTATTTTTGAGTTCTATGTAATTCTCGATTATCCCGTTGTGGACTACGACGATATCGCCCTTGCAGGAGGCGTGAGGGTGAGCGTTTTCCTCCGACGGCTTGCCGTGTGTGGCCCATCGCGTGTGACCTATACCCACGAACCCGTCGAGTTTATTTTTTTTAAGCGTCTTCTCCAGCCCGGCTATTTTGCCCGCCCCTCTGACGGCCTTTATCTTCCCCCCGTCGATAGATGCTATGCCGGCGGAATCATATCCGCGATATTCCAGGCGCTTAAGACCGTCGAGCACCACGGAAGCCGCGTTCTTTGTGCCGGCGTATCCGACTATTCCGCACATAATTTTTTCATCTCCCTTACGGCGTTTTCCAGCCCCGCAAAAACGGCTCTCGCTATTATCGAAAATCCGATATTAAGTTCGTTCATCCCGGGTATCAACGCCACCGCGCGGACGTTGGAATAATCCAGCCCGTGCCCCGAATTAAGAATCAGCCCGCTTTTAAGCGCGATTACCGAGGCCGACTTTATCTCGTCGAAACGTTTCCAGATGTCTTCGGGCGAGCGGGCGTTTGCGTAACTTCCGGTGTGCAGTTCCACGCAATCCGCCCCGATTTCCCTCGACGCCTCTATTTGTTTTGCGTCCGGATTTATGAACATGCTTACGGTTATTCCGGCGCCTTTAAGACGTGAAACGACTGCCGACAAATGCTTTATGTTGCCGACGACATCCAGACCGCCCTCCGTCGTAAGTTCGTGTCTTTTTTCCGGAACAAGACATACATCGTGCGGTCGGACGTCGAGCGCGACGGCCACTATTTCGTCGGAAGCGGACATCTCCAGGTTTAATTTGGTTTTTATCGCGCGGCGGAGAGCGTAGACGTCGGCATCCTGTATGTGGCGTCTGTCTTCGCGCAAATGACAGGTAATGCCCTCGGCGCCGGCGCGTTCGCAGGCCAGCGCGGCTTCCACGACATCGGGAAAGCTTTCGCGGCGCGCCTGCCGCAATGTGGCAATGTGGTCTATGTTAACGCCTAATTTGGGCATAAATTTTTCTGTCTGTTTCCCTCGAACCCCGTTGAGTATGAGTCGGGTTTTTTGAGGCGGTTCCGAACTCCTCGGCGCATCATTATGTAGGGACAGGTCGCGACCTGTCCCTGCAAATGAAATGAATGCGCCTTCGTCGGACATGCGGAACCGATTATTCCCTCAAAAATCCCGACTCATAAACACTCAAAGGGGATTCTTCGGGAAACAGACGGGGATTTAAAAGAACAGACAAAAAAATAATCAAACCGATTCAAGATAAACTTTTTTGAGCCGCGCGGCTATGGATTTTATCGCATCGCCGTCGGGCCCCTCCACCATTATGCGAAGCAGCGGCTCGGTGCCGGAATATCTCACGAATATCCTGCCCGAATCGCCGAGTTTTTTTTCTTCTTCGGCCAACGCCTCGACAAACAAAGGCAAACTCTCCAAAGATTTCTTGTCCCGCGCTTCGACATTTAAAATTGTCTGCGGATAAATCCTGACGAAGTCCGTCATCACGGAGAGCTTCGCGCCCGATGATTTCATAGCGCCGAAAAGCCGTATCGCCGTAAGTATCCCGTCGCCCGTGGCGGCGCAAGCGCCGAATATCACGTGACCCGACTGTTCCCCGCCCAGAACCGCGCGTGATTTCTTCATTTCCTCGCGCACACTTTTATCGCCGACGGGACATTCCGCCACTTTCACGCCGGACGACTTCATCGCCTTCAGAAAACCTATGTTGCTCATCACCGTGGCCACGACTACGCCGCCCGGCAAAAGCCCGGACTTTTTCATGTGAAGCGCGCAAACCGCCAAAGTCCTGTCGCCGTCCACTATGCCGCCCTGTTCATCGGAAAATATCGCGCGGTCGGCGTCGCCGTCGAAGGACACTCCGCAGTCGGCGCCGACTCGCACGACTTCGGCGGACATTCCTTCGGGGTGAAGCGAACCGCAGTTCTCGTTGATGTTCCTGCCGTCCGGCGACGCGTTTATGACGACAACTTCCGCGCCCGCGGCACGCAAAATCTTCGGCCCTGACGTCGAAGCCGCCCCGTTGGCGCAATCGACTACTATTTTAAGCCCGTCCAACCTGACGTCGCAAAGCCCGGCCGTATAGCGTTCATAATCCGCCGCCGTCGAAAAATCGGCGGCGTACAATCCCGCCTTGACCGGCGGCCGCTTTCTCGGCGCCGAAGCAAAATACTCTTTTTCTATCTCGGATTCGAGCGCATCGGAAAATTTTTCGCCGTCCGGCGAAAAAAACTTTATTCCGTTGTCCCGCCACGGATTATGCGACGCCGAAACGACAACGCCGGCCGCAAATTTTTTGGCGCGCGCCAGGTAAGATACAGCCGGCGTAGGAACCACTCCGGCCGACAGCAACAACACGCCGGCCGCGGCAAAACCTTCCGCCAGACGTTTTTCTATCTCTTCGGACGACTCGCGCGTATCGCGTCCTATGACCGCACGGCAATCGGAGGCGGAATGTTTTTTGAGAACTCTCCCCGCGCAATAGGCCAAATGCTCCACGCAAAACGCGTCGCGGGCAAAAAACCCCTTGCCGTATTCTCCCCGTATTCCGTCGGTGCCGAAAAGCTTCATTGATAAGGATATATTTTAATTGGTCCCGATATAGACCCGGATGAGGATGGCGAAAATCACCGCGATAATCTTGAGTTCTACGTTCTCTTTCAACCGCTCTATGAATTTTTTATTCATTTTACTTTCTTATGGTCCTCGAATATTCCGATAAGTTTTTTCTCCACGTCGTCGGGACTTACATTATATCTCAGTTGTCCGGTTTCCGCCATGGCCACCCGGCCCGTCTCTTCGGAAATGACAACGACGACGGAATCCGTAATTTCGCTCAACCCCAGCGCCGCGCGATGTCTTGTGGCGCCGTGCGGAATGTCTTTTTCAAGAGACAAAGGCAGCACGCATCCGGCGGCCATAAGTTTTGTATTGCTGATTATCACGGCGCCGTCGTGCAGCGGCGTTTTGGGCGTGAAAATAGTCACAAGAAGTTCTTTCCTGACGTTCGAGTTGAGTATTGTGCCGGATTCAACATAATTCATAAGGCCGGTCTTGCGTTCAAAAACTATTATGCCACCCACCCTGTTGGCCGAAAGTTCTCTGACCGCCGCAATCGCCTCGTGGATAAACTCCACGTTATCCGTCACAAAAAACTTTTTTAAGGGCCGCGCGCCCAGAAAAGCCAGAACCGAGCGTATCTCCTGCTGAAAAATTATGGCCACAATAACCATTCCGGCCAGCCAGAATTGGTTGAGTATCCAGTGAAAAGAGCTTAGCCCCAGAAGCTTCGATGCGATTGTAACCAGGAACAACAACACTATCCCCAAAAATATTTGTATCGTGCGCGTGCCGCGAAAAAGAAGAAGCAGCCGGTAAATAAGGTAACTGACTATGGCCACGTCGAGCGCGTGCACGATGATGTTTTTCCAGATTCCCGTTATGATGTCCATAATGATGCCGGTTACCCGATGGCCGCCAGTGTCCTGAAAAATTCAGAGTGCGCGCGCACGTCGTGAACCCTTATTATCGACGCTCCGTTAGACACCGCCGCCAGATGCGCCGCAAGCGTCCCGAACAATCTGTCGTCGGGATTTTCCATGCCTTTTATGCTCCCCAGAAAAGATTTTCTGGACGCGCCCACAAGCACCGGCCTGCCGACATCGGCGAACTCGCCGAGACGCCGGATGATGTCCATATTGTGCGCGGGAGTTTTACCGAATCCTATCCCGGGGTCAACGGCGATATTCTCGGGCGCAACGCCTCCGGATACGGCAAACCTTACCCGTCCGGCAAGATATTCTTTGATTTCGGCCACGACGTCGCCGTACTCTATAACCCCGGTCTGCATCGACGGCGGCGCGCCCTTCATATGCATCAAAATAAGACCTGCGCCTGATGAAGCGGCTACGTCGGCCATACGGCCTCCGGAAAGGCCGCAAGCGGTAACGTCGTTTATTATCGCGGCTCCGGCGGCGACTGCCGCCTCGGCGACTTCGGGCTTTGAGGTATCCACGGAAACAGTCGCGGAGAAACGTGATACGATATATTCTATCGCCGGCACAACACGCGCGATTTCTTCGTCCGCGGAAACTCCGTATGACCCGGGACGGGTCGATTCGCCGCCGACGTCGATTATGTCGGCGCCTTCGTCGAGCATTTCGCGCGCCCTTGAAATCGCGGCTTCAAGCGCCGAATATCTGCCGCCGTCATAAAACGAATCCGGCGTAACGTTGAGCACTCCCATAATCAGCGGCCGTCGCGGAGTGGCCTCGAAAATTCTTTTGCGGGCAAGAAACCTCATAAAGAATAAAAAATATTGCGACTAAGAAATTGAGTAATCAGGTTTACCCCCAATTCCCTAATTTCCCAATCTCATAATCTCGGTTTTTCCGGATCAGCGGCCCGTTATAAGCGACATCGCCTCGGCGCGGGTTCTCTGGTCGGACGCGAATACGCCTTTTACCGCCGACGTGACCACTTTGGCGCCCGGCTTTTTTATTCCGCGCATCGTCATACAGAAATGCTCCGCCTCTATCACGACCATCGCGCCGTAAGGACGGGCGACCTCCATAATGTCGGAGGCGATTTGCTGAGTTATTCTTTCCTGCAGCTGCAAACGCCGCGAATACGCCTCGGCAAGGCGCGCAAGCTTGGATATCCCGAGCAATCTGTCCTTCTTGGGAATATAGGCGATATGGGCGCGGCCGAAAAATGGCAGCAGGTGATGTTCGCACAACGAATATATCGGAATGTCTTTTACGAGCACTATCTCTTCGTGATTTTCGTCCTCGTACTGAAGTTTCAGAAGTTTTCGCGGATCTCCGAGGGAACCGGCCAGCGCCTCTTTGTAAAAATCGGCCACGCGGCGCGGTGTTTCCCGCAAACCTTCCCTGTCCGGGTCCTCGCCCAGGGCCGCCAGCAACTCACGGATAATACTCTTTATTTTCTCAGGTCGCGCTCGCCGCGGGTAATGCGGCAGCGGGAGCTTCGCCGATGTTTTCTTTGCCATTTTTTTTAGGTTCTCTTCCATTTATTATGTCATCCACATCTTCGGAATCCAGCACTTCTCTTTCTACGAGATACTTAGCCAGGCGTTCGAGCAGATGTTTGTTTTCTTCGAGCACTTTATATACGCGCGATTTGGCGTCTTCGACGATTTTTTTTACTTCTTCGTCTATGATCTGGAGCGTCTTTTCGGAAAGATGCATCGGGCGGGCCAGTTCCTTTCCCAAAAAGATTTCTTCTTCCGGCCGTCTGAGCGAAAGCGGCCCGATTCTTTCGCTCATGCCGAATTCGGAGACAACCTTGCGGGCGATATCGGTGGCCTTGGCCAAATCGTTCTGCGCGCCGGTGGTAATCTCGCCGAAAATCAGTTCCTCGGCGGAACGCCCGGCCAAAAGAACCGCCAAACGGGAGAAAATCTCGGAGCGCGTAGTCAGGTATCTGTCTTCAAGGGGCAGCTGAAGCGTGTATCCCAGAGCGGGACCGCGGGGTATTATGGAAACCTTGTGAACGGGATCGGTGCCCGGTATCATCTTGGCGGCCAGCGCGTGACCGGCTTCGTGATAAGCGATTATATTTTTTTCCTGTTCGGATATCATCCGCGATTTCTTTTCCGGCCCCGCGATGACCCTGTCGATGGCGTCCTCAAGTTCCTTCATACCGACGGCCTCGAGGTTGCGGCGTGACGCCAGAAGCGCCGCTTCGTTTACAAGATTCGCAAGGTCGGCGCCCACAAAACCCGGAGTGCGGCGGGCGATTACTTTTATATCGACGACCGGCGACAGCGTCACGATTGCCGAGTGCACCCTTAAAATTTCCTCGCGGCCCTTCAGGTCGGGGGTCGGCACGTTTACGTGCCTGTCGAAACGCCCCGAACGAAGAAGCGCCGGATCAAGCACGTCGGGACGGTTTGTGGCCGCTATAAGTATGACGCCCTCTTTGGTGTCGAAGCCGTCCATTTCAACAAGAATCTGATTGAGCGTTTGCTCTCTTTCGTCGTGACCGCCTCCGAGTCCGGCGCCGCGGTGACGTCCCACCGCGTCTATTTCGTCGATGAAAAGCAGACACGGCGCGCTCTTGCGGCCCTGCTCAAAAAGGTCTCTGACCCTGGAAGCGCCCACACCCACGAACATCTCGACGAATTCCGATCCCGATGACGAGAAGAACGGAACCCCCGCCTCGCCGGCCACTGCTTTGGCGAGCAGTGTTTTGCCGGTGCCGGGCGCCCCGTAAAGCAGCACGCCCTTGGGTATCTTGCCGCCGAGACGCAGAAACTTTCTGGGGTCCCTTAAAAATTCGATTATCTCCTGCAACTCTTCCTTGGCTTCGTCGCAGCCGGCCACGTCCTTGAAGGTTATTTTTGTGTCTTTTTCGGAGCGGAGCTTGGCGCGGCTTCGGGCGAAAGTCATGGCCTGTTTTCCGCCGCCCTGCATATTTTTGAGCATAAAAAGCCAGAAAATAATAAACAGTATTATCGGACCGAAATTAAGAAGCGCCGTCGCTAACCATCCGGCGCCGCTCTCGGCGGAATAACTGGCCACGCCGTGGCTGCCGAGTTCTTCGGCAAGGCGGGAATCCGGCAGAGGAACCGTCTTGAAGCGCAATTTTTTTTGATTGTCGCCGGCGTCGGTATATTCTCCCTTGATAAGATTTTCCTTCACACTCACGGAAGCCACTCGCCCCGCCTTGAGCATTTCGTGGAATTCGGAATATGGGATTTCTTTTTCGTGAACGGACTCGCGGGACATTCTCATAAAAAAGAATATCCCCAGAAAAAGAAGCACCCAGACAAGAAATCCGCCCCAGTTACGATCTTTCATTTCGCCTTCTTGTATATTTCGGGTTTAAGAACCCCGACAAAAGGAATATTGCGATAACGCTCTTTGTAATCGAGCCCGAACCCGACGAGAAACTCATTCGGCACGTCGAACCCCTTGTAATCCACGCGCACTTCTTTTTTTCGCGCGGCCGTTTTGTCCAGCAAAACGCAGACCGCCAGCGAATTCAGCCCGCGGGTCAAAAGGTTGCGGCAAAGATAATCAAGCGTGTAGCCGGTATCTACTATATCTTCTACGATAAGAATATTCTTCCCGACGGGCGACTCCCTTAAATCCATTATCATCCGGACCACCCCCGACGATTCGGGCTCGCCCTTATACGAGGATACCGATATAAAGTCAATACTGCATTGAGTGGATATATTTCTGAGAAGGTCGGCAAGAAAAACGACACTGCCTTTGAGGATGGAAACAAGCGTAAGGTCCTTGCCGGCGTAATCGCGCGAGATAGCCGCGCCGAGTTCCCTTACTTTCGAGCGGATGGCTTCTTCGTCGATAAGAACGCGTTCAATGTCGTCGAGAGGATTTAAGGAGAGTTTCATTTATGACGCGACCGCCTTCTTTTTTTAGCGACAAACCGCCTGTTTTCAGGACGCGGGCGGCGGAATCCGACAGAAAACCGTCGACCGTACGAGTCAGCGCAAAATCATTCAACTCGCCGAGCCATATTCCGACGACGCGGCTTCTGACGGAGACATTATACCGAAAAAACTTTTTCAAATCAAGAACTCCGCCGGAAACAACTTTGCCGTAAGCTGCCGCCGCCGCCTCCTCCAGAAAATCCGAGTCGCCCGAGAGCATTTCGGCCAGGTTGGAAAGATGCCTGACTACGGCGGGATTGAGTTTTTCCATTTCCGGAATCACTCTTTTGCGCACGGCATTTCTCAAAAACCGCTCGTCTCTGTTGGTGGAATCCGAAGAGTATCCGAAACGCCTGCGGCGTAAAAAATCGAGCAGTTCTTTTTTTCTGAAAAAAACAAGCGGGCGAATCAATTCGATTCCCCGCGCCAGGTGTCGCGCGGGAGGTATCCCGCCCAGTCCCTTAAGTCCGGTGCCGCGCAGCAAACGCATAATCAGGGTCTCGGCGTTGTCGTCGGCGGTATGCGCGGTCATTACGATATCGTATCCGCCGGAGCGCGCGATTTTTTCAAGCAGCCGATAGCGCTCTTTACGGGCTTTATTCTCCACGGACGCTCCGGCGCGCGGGATTTTGATTTTTATTATCGCCGACGGAAAACCGGTGGCGGCGGAAAGTTTTTCCACGACGGCGATGTCCCCCGCTATTTCTTTGCGCGAGCGAAGCCCGTGGTCAAAGTACACAAGTTCGGCGGAGGCGAGGCCGAAAAGCGCCCGATATTTATGCAGCAAAAGCGCCAGAGCCGCGGAATCCGGCCCGCCGGAAGCGGCCACGAGTATTTTAGACCCGCGCGGAATCAGACGCTTTTTTTTGACGATTTCGGCGAAGGATTTTTCCATCATAAAAAAGAAAACTGGCAGGGGTGGGGGTCGAACCCACGACCAACGGCTTATGAGTCCGCTGCTCTACCACTGAGCTACCCTGCCAATTGAAACTGTATTCTACAAAAAACGCCGCGACAAGACAAAATTCCCCTCCCTGTCATTCCCGCGCCACACCTACGGGCGGTCACCCGCAGGGTGAAAAGCGGGATAGCAATCCCGCCGCTACAACTTTTGTAGCGGTCGCATTGCTATGCGACCTGTTACCAAATTCCGCATAAAAAAAGAAAGCCGCGTTTTTACGCGCGACCATATTTGAATACACGATGAATATCTGTTTCCGAATATACTATGTGTTTATGCGCCTGCTTTAATACTGGTAGGAAAATCTTATGCCGAATGAAGCCGCGGAGAAATTATACGGAAAGTATTTTTCATATTTCATATTGGAGCTCGAATTCTGGGTAACATAATAGTAGGTAAGGGTGGTAACGTCGTTGGGATGATTGTTGAATCCGAGGGAGACGTACTGCGAAACGTTGGACTGCTTGTCCGTCAGAAAATTGCCGTCCTCATCGCGTGCGGGGCGGTCGGAGTAAGATTTTATTTCCTGCTCCCAGCTCAGGAACGTGTCCCACTTTTTTGTGATCCTGACAATTACCGGAAGCGCTATGCTTATCTGCGAATTGGAGTAATAATTGCCGAAAAATCCGTTTGCCGCTGGCGTCGTGGAAGTTACACTGTCGAAGTGAAGATAATTCTGGTTGGATGTTCTGCCCGACCATTTAATTTCCGGAGAAATCCCCGCGACACCATACTGGAAATCGCGGCCCGCACGGATGGATGTTATGCTGTCCTGCTGCAACGCGCCGGAGTAGAATGTGCCGTCGGCCTGAGCGACATTGGTTATGGTTTTCTGCTTGAAATAATTTTGCAAGGTCAGATCCAAAACCGCTTTTACTTTATTCCATTCGGCGGTCGCGCCGACCTGCACGAGCGCGTGATCCTGCTTGCCCTCGGAAGATGTTACGTCGTCGCCCGTGGATCTGATTTCGGCCACAAGGTCGGTATAATTGGGAAACAGCATTGAATGGTATTGTAACGCGGCGCCGACCTTAAACTCCCCCAAAACCTTTTCGGCTCCGACGAGGCCGCCCACGCGGTTCATGTCATATAGTCCGGTGCCCCAAAGTTCGTTGGTGCCGGAACGTCGAAATTCTTTCCAGTAATCAAACTGTGACTTTATCTTCATATCCCACGGCGTCGTCCACGTATGTCTGAAAACAAACATATGGTCCATGGTGCGGTCGGTAAACTGTTCGCCTTCCTGTCTCTTGATTCCCGGCCCCGTATATTTGATCTGATAGAAACCCAGCACCGAGTGCTCGGGATTTATACGCGCAAGCACGCCCAAGTCGTTAACGAGATTTAAGTCGAAAATAAGATCCCCGCGCGACGGCAGCGAGATACCCTCGGTCAGTTGTAAATTATAGTAGGGCGCAAACTTCGGCGCCGCGAAAGAAACGCTCGAAATGACGGCGACAATCGCAAACGCGGCTACGCTAATATTCAATCCGTTCTTTTTCATCTCTTGGTGTTTCGCTTTTTCTCAACTGCCCGCTTCTTGTCTCCAAATTATTGCGTCTTCAGAAATACCAGTGCCACGCCATAAAAGGATGTATCACGAACATTCCTTCGGGGTATATGTTCATTCCCGCCTCAAAGTGAGGAGAGGAAGTGGCGACGCGCGCCATAAGTTTTCTGTACTGCAGGCCGTAGGCGATATGGCTGGTGACAAAACGGTCTTTACCCGTCTGATGCTCAAGTCCCCAAAACAGGAACGTCTCGGATTGCGCCACGTTAAATTCCTTAAAACCAGGGAGATTGTCTATGGGCGACTCGTCGAATTTCAACTGCAAATTCACGTAGGAATATTTGGGCCCGAAAAATATACGCGTCTTATCGGAAAGCCGCTTGGTCAGTATCAACGCCACCGAGTAATCGTACAGGGAAGGTTTTGCGCTGTCGGTAGAGGTCATCGCCGCGGCTAAGACCGTCACGGCGGCATTCTGTCCGTACTGGCCTTGCACGTCTATCTGAGGCCAATAGCCGGTCTCATCGAGCGCTTTGACTTTAAGATTAAGGCCGGGCCACGCGAAAGGCAAAAAAGACGGAAAGAGATTGAACCTGACTTGCGCGCGCCGGTAAGAAGGCACGGGCACGGAATCGTCCATATCGGAGTGTAAATTGAAAAGCAGGTCGGCGGGGTTGTCCAGAAACTTTGTGGCCATCTCAAATGCGAAGGGAGGTATGGATTCGCCTTCGGCCAACGCCGGGCGCGGATGGGACAGAAACAGCGCAAACAAAGAAAAAACTGCGAGGATGCCGAACAGACGTTTTATCATATTGCCTGATTATTCTACTAAAACCGGACGGATTTGTCAATAAACCATTCCGACTGCGTCAAACGGCTCAATTTTACTGGCTGGAGCTTGAATCGGAAGTTTTGAATTTTCCAAAATCCACTCCGCTGGTCAGCAGTTTTGTCGCCGCGGCCACGGCCAGATCCGGAGTGTAAACAAGGTCGATATTGCGCCCGCCGAATAAGTCGCCCGTGACGGCTCCGGTGTCCTTATTTATCTCTTTTACAAATAGCACGTTCTGAAACGCTATTTTTTTGAATGTGTCGAAAGGATTGGAATCGGCAGAAGCGAACGACGCCTCGGACAAAAGTCCTCCGGAGTTGTTTATGCCGTAGTTTTCCGTCCACATGGAAACATATTTCGTCACACCGTCTTTTTCCACTTTTATTTCCGGCGATTTGGCCCACATGGCGAATTGGGTCAGTTCAAGCGATTCATCATCGGAAATAGCCACGCCGGTTTCTTTGCCGACATGGCCGTCCAATTTGGGGTCGTAATCCTTATTGACTTTCCAGCCGTTTATGGTGACTTCGCCGTCCATTTTGTCTTTTGTGACGGTTCTGGTCTCCGTTTCCCAATGTCCGTCGACCCACACACTGCCGTCGCCCGATATCACCGCCCATTGGCCGTTGACCCAGTAGGTGTATGTCTCATCTTCGGTAACCGTTTTTCTTGTGCCTACGGTCATTATGGTATCGGTTCTGTTGGACATAGACACGCGGGTCTTGTCTACCTTTATATCCTTTCCGGCTCCGCCGTCTCCGAAAAACGCCGGCCATTTAGCTATGTCGGACGGCACGGCTTGCGAAAAAGTAACCTGTGAATCCATTATGTCGACGCGGGCGCTCGACGGCCCGGTGTAGGCGCCAGGAAAAAATCCTGAATATTTGTACGAGTCCCTCTTGGTTATGTTGACTATCTGGAGTGTGTCGTTCGTGGGACGGAGCAGCTGCTGTTCAACACGCACAAGATTGCCGAAGCGGTCTATGAGCGTGCGACCCGACGCTATATCGGCCTGTTTAATTTCGTTGGTCAGGTCGCGCGTCAAGACGATGTCGCTGCGGATTTCGCGCACCATTTCGCGGATTTCACGGCGCATCTCGGCCATTTCGGCGGCTATTTCATCTTTCTCGGCGGCGACTTCGGCCTTTTTCTTATCCTCCGATTTTTCTCCCTCGGACGGAGCTTTGCCCTGATCGCCGGAAGGAGCGCCGACGGCGTCCTGCCATTCCTGCTCGTATTGTTGCATCTGCTCGGGGCTCACGGCCTCTTTCTGTATTGACCCCGTATCGTCGAATTTAGCCAGCATTCCGGCTTCCACGACGGACGGAGCGGACATAGCCAAATCGCCGAAATCAACCGCGCCTTCAAAAACTAAAAGTTGCCCGCCGGAATCCATCGCGAAATCCGTGCCGCGGACGGAAGCCACCGAAACGGGGGTTCTGACGTTAAACTTTGATCCCTGCATAAGCTTCACTTTGGCGCGAAGGCGCCCGACCAAAAGAGAAAACACACTTTCTTTTTCCGGAGCGTTGGATATTTCCACTTCGGAATTCTCTCTGACCCATACTTTGGATTCGCCGTCGAGTATTTCAACGCGTGAAGCCGCGGATGTCTTTACTTTGTCGCCGACGGCAAGTTTTTCTCCGGAGGCCGCGGGACGTTCCGCGCCGGCCGAAAGTATTTTGACGTCACCCACGGAGGTCGATATCTGTCTTTGGGCGAAAGCGTCCTTTGCGGCGATGGCCAAAGCAAAAATCGCAGCCGATAAAATCATAGAAATTGTTTTATTGTTCATATAAAAGCCCTCCCGGCAGTGTCGGCCGTTTTACTGTAAAATCCAAACGTCTTACTTGCCTGTTATGTTACCAGAAATCCGCCCAAAAGTCAATATCCGGAGGCAAGTGTGAACAAAGTCACTTTTTTTCTTCACGACCGTCGACGACAGTGTGGACGCGGCGTTTATCCACCTGGGACTCCAGACGCTTGATTACACGCTCCTTGGAAAGGATTTCGGAGTCGTGACGGTTAATTTCGCTGTTGCGCTCGAGTTCCAGTGTGTAGAGGCGGCGTTTAAGCTCGCTTTCCGCGACTGTTTTTTCATCGAGGCGGGTTCGGATTTCGGCGGCTTTTTGCTCGATTACAATCTTAGCCGCCCGCTCCTCGGCGAGCGCTTTTTCAAGCGACTCGATAGAGCGCGACATTTTGGCCGAGCGGCTTTCGCCGTCGTCGGCGGCGACGCGGGCGGCAACGGAGATTTCTTTAATTTTAGCTTCGGAGACGGCGCGGTCTTCCTCGGCGCGTTTGGCAAACGCGCGGCGTTCTTCGTCGACCGAGGCCTTCAGGTTGCTGGCTTCAAGTTCGGTGGCGGACATGCGCTCCTCGGCGCGGATGCGGAGACGTTCTTCCTCTATGCGGGATTCTTCCAGAGATGTTATGACTTTTATTTTTTCAAGAAGCGATTCTTTGAGGGCTTTTACCTCTTCGTCCATTTTGGCGGAGAGTTTCCCGCGGTGCAATTTTTCGTCGTTGAGCGCGGTCTCGGCGCGCGATAGCTTTTCTTCCGATACCGTTATCTTTTCTTTAAGTTCGTACTTTTCTTTAAGGTATGACTGCTCGTCGGCCAGAATCTTTTCTTTGAGCGCCAGAATCTTTTCTTCTCCGGCCGATATTTCGTCTTTGAGCCGTCTGTCTTCGTCGGAGTATTTCCGGCGCAGGTCGGACAACTCCGAGCGTAAGGATGTAAGAGCGGCTCGCAGCGAATCCGATTCCGTCCGGTATTTTTTGACTTCTTCCTCGACGGAGGCCCATCTGCGCGTCTGATTCATGCGCTGCGTCTCAAGTTCGGCGGCCTGCGAACGGATGCGGTCAATGGATGTTTCGCGTTCTTCGTCGAATTTCTTCTCGACGACCCGCGTCTTCGCCTCGGAAAGCTCCAGGCGGTGCTGCATCGAGAGAAGCTCCCGATGTTTTGTTTCTATGACTTTTTCCCAGCGTTCGCGCTCACGGTCGAAACGACGCTTGGCAAGCCGCAGGGATTCTTCCGCCACGGACTTTTCCGCGTGCATAAGTTCCTTAAGCACGGAGTCGGGGGAGCCGTAATTTTTTATTTCGTCTTTTTCGTCCATAAGTGTTTTGCGAAGATGCCGTACCACGAGGTCATTTTACCATAATCGGGGCGTGAAAAGAAAACGTCGTACGACAAAGAGTGTGAACAGTGAATAGAAAAGACAAAAGCGGCGGCGAATGGAAGGCGCGGCGTCGGACAATGGTAAATTCCCCCTTAACAAAGGGGGTACGGGGGTTGTAAAATCGCC
>PHAN01000018.1:31379-32952 GCA_002841695.1 Elusimicrobia bacterium HGW-Elusimicrobia-1
AGATACTCGTCGGAGAAATGCCTGCGCCCGAAAGCGTGAGTTTCGGCTTTGTCGTGGAGCCGCCGTATTCGGTGTTGTAGCGAATGTATGCGGTTATCGTTAGAGCGGAGCCGGATTTTACGGGGACTTGCCATATCCAAGTTTCTCCCCCGCCGAAACCGAAAGAATTTGGCGGGGTTCTCGTTACTGATTTTTCTTGCCAGGGTTTTACTCTGTAAGTTACCGATATATCTTCGAGGCGAGGCGTGGTCGTCGAACTCGTCGTCGTAAATGTGCTTTGATATTGAATGTAACGGCCGTGCCAATTCAGAGTTTGGCCGTTTGATACGGCAAGCCACGACGGGGTTGATGAGTTTATCGAGAACGGATAAGACGACACGCGGATGCCGACGGCAATGTTTGTGCCGGAGGGTTGTGATGCTGGGTTCCACGAGACGCTTGATACCACGACTTTTGAGGCGGTGTCGAGGACATTGGATTTGTATGTGCCGGTGGAAAAATACTGAATAGTAGGGTATCTTACTATTACGATGCCGGAACCGCCAGAACCGCCATTATACTGGGAGGCACCTCTTTCGCTACCGCCACCCCCGCCACCAGTATTTGCAGTACCATTAGTTCCTTGTGTTATCGACCCTGTACCACCACCTCCGCTACCACCTGTTCCAGGAGTTCCTGCACTATAAGTCGATCCACCACCTCCTCCAGCAAACCATCCAGATGGTGAACCAGCGTGTGTAAACTGGGAAAAATAAAGTCCTACGCCACCATTGCCTGCAACCGTAGTTGTTCCATTTCCACCTACTGCACCTGCTCCACCGCCACCACCAGTGCCATAATAAGTTCCATTAGTTGCTGTACCACCATTATTGCCTTGCCCTACAATTCCCGTCCCCGGAGAACTTACATTTGGGTCATATATTCCTGCGCCACCACCAGAGCCACCATTTTTACCATTTACCGGTGGCGGCGTATGTCCAGTAGCCGAACCACCGCCGCCTCCACCACTAGAAGTAATTGTTCCAAAAACAGAATTTTGACCATTTGTTCCTGTTGAAGGACCTGTCCCACCACCTACCCCACCAGCACCACCACCACCGACAGTTACAGTAATATTTCCTGACGCGGAATAAGCAGAACTGTAAATCAAACCACCTGCGCCACCACCTCCTCCGTGAAAAGAACCACCTCCACCGCCGCCACCAGCAACAACAAGATATTCAACATTCATAGCACTATTTGGCGTAAATGTTCCGTTACTTGTAAAAGTATGAATGGTATATCCACCTGAATAAGTAATTGTCCCGCCTGTGGCTTGGGTTGTTGAAATCCTTATGTATGCCGCATCGCCGGTGCCGACTATTGTTACCGATGATACAATACCGTCGGCGAAGTCGGTATCTGAGGTTTCGGTCCATTGGGATGAGGCCAAAAGACGGGAAGCGGGAAGGGTGAAGAGTAAAGAGAAAAAGATAAAAGCGGCGGCGAGGCGGCGGACGAAACCGCTATTGTCATTGCGAGCCCCGACGTTGTGTGGCGGGGCGTGGCAATCTCTGCTTTCGGGAGATTGCTT
>PHAN01000019.1 GCA_002841695.1 Elusimicrobia bacterium HGW-Elusimicrobia-1
GAACACAAGTATTTATACAAAATAATTGTTACGAAGTTGTTACGAAGAGATAAGACGTGAATCGTGAAGGGTAAAGGGGGAAGGGTTAAAGGAAAACTACTCTTCACCCTTCACGATTTACGCTTCACGCTTCCCGCTTCACGTCTTTTACTATTCACACGGTTTCAGCGAAAAACCATATTCGCCAGTATACCCAGAGCCACCACTTGCGGCACGGCGATAGCGACCATCCAAAGGGCGGTTTTTTTGCCTATGTTCGTCCATAAAATGCCGATTTCCGTGTAGTCGGTGGCTACTCCGGCCATCAAAAATACGAAGCTGTTTCCAAGCGCTCCTGTCTGGCGGAATATCTCAAAAGCGACGGGCGCGCTGCCCTCCGAGCACACCTCTATTACGGTCGCAACGCCGAGCGTGGCCAGAAGTCCCGTGAAAGTCGGGCCGAAATAGCTGTGAATGAAATGGGGCGGAACGTAGGCGGCTATCATGCTTGATATGCCCATACCCAAAAGTATCCACCAGAGCACCATATCGGCCAGCGCGGTCGCTCCCGCAACGACGCCTTTGGCATCGTCGGTGATGTTGGCGGCGGTAAAGCGGTAATTCTTGAATCTCGCGGCGGCGTCGGCCGTTATCGAGAAGTTTGCGGCGGGCGGCGCGGCGTTGGGATTTTTTTCGACGAGATTATTTTTTTCGAGGACCTGAAAGATAAGGCCGGTGATTATGGCGATGAGTATTGCCGCGGCTATTATGAAAATGCCCTTGGCGCCGAAAAATCCGATAAGCATTACCGTCATTGCAAGATTTGCCCACGGACTTGCCAGAAGAAAACTTACCACCGCCGCCGGCGAAGCGCCTTTTTTGTAAAGCTGCACCGAAAGGGCCAGCATTCCGTGGCTGCAGGCGCTCATCATAAATCCCAGAATGACCGCGCGCAAAATAGTCATCGGACCCGCTCCCGAAAGAGTTTTGGTTATCCATCCCCTGGGGATGAAGCGGTCTATGATTCCGCCAAGGACGAAACCCAGCAAAATCGCCCACCAGATTTTTTCAAGATACATCGCCAGCGCTTCCCTGAACGGGACGAGCGGAGCGAAGATATATGAAACGGCCGTAAGTGTTATCAGGGCGGCGGAGGCCAGAAAAGATTTGTTGCCGAGCAGCCGCGCCATCGGAGATTTTTTCCGGACGCTTTCGTCCGCGCCGACGGCGCAGGACGGGCAGACATCGTTCAATGGTTTCTCGGAACCATCGGACGCGGGGGGATTTTTTGTCGCGGCGGGATTGTCTTCAAGAAATTTGTCGAGACAGCGTTTGCCGCAGAAATAATAGGTTTTGCCGTCGAGGAACGCTTTGAGTGCGGCGCTCTCGTCGACGGTCATTCCGCAAATGGGGTCTTTTGCCATTATTTTTTCCTCAGGGGTCGAAATTGAGTCAATTGAAAAACCATCTTTTCCCCCGCATGTCATTCCCGAATGTTTTTATCCCCGATAAAGACATTCGGGGACGAATCCATACTACGACGGAAACTCTGGATTCCCGCTGGATTCCGTGTCAAGCACGGAATGACAAGCGGGACGGGAATGACGCAACATAGGGTTTTTCAACGGCCTCAATTTTTTACGTTTCTTTCTTTTATCCACGAATAAATCGTCGGAACTATGAACCACGATAGGGACGCGAATATCATTCCCGCGAACGACGGAATCGCCATGGGAATCATAACCTCTTTGCCCGTGCCCGGGAAAATGAATATGGGAAGAAGCGCCAGTATGGTCGTTATGCTCGTCATAAACGCCGGACGTATTCTGGCTTTGCCCGCCTCGACAACGGCTTCGGTTATCGAGTTTTTGTCCGACGGATTTCTGCGCGCGAAAACATCGTCGAGATATGTCGTCATCAGCACGCCGTCGTCGACGGCTATGCCGAAAAGAGCGATAAAGCCCACCCACACCGCCACGGAAAAATTGTACCCCGATACCGCCAGCAGAAAAACTCCGCCGGCGAAAGAAACCGGCACTGCGGCAAAAATCGCAAGCGATTTGGGGTGGGACTTGAAGTTCATGAATATCAGAAGATAACTTAAGAAAAGCGAAACCGGAAGCAGCACGGTTATGGAGCGGCGCGCGCGGACCTGATTTTCAAACTGCCCCGCCCATTCGATGGAGTAGCCGGGGGGAATTTGCCCCGCGAGTTCGGAGGCGACTTTCCGTCGGGCTTCTTCTACAAAACCCACGGAATCACGACCTTTTACGTTCATCAGCACGTATCCGCGCAGTCGTCCGTTTTCCGAGTTTATCATCGCGGGCCCCTCGATAATTCTGACCTCGGCGATTTGCGATATTCTGACGGCTGCGCCGTCGGCAAGAGGCAGCGCCAGCCGCGCGATTTTTTCGGGGGCGTCGCGGTATTCCCTGGAAAATCTCACGCGCGCCGGATAGCGTTCGCGGCCTTCGTAAATCTCTATAAGGTTTTCGCCGCCTATCGCGTTTTCCACTATTTCCATAAAATCGCCGATGGCGATGCCGTATCTGGCCAATTTCAGCCGGTCGGGAATTATTTCCACATAGGGCTTTCCGGTGATTTTTTCGGCGTAGAGATCCGCCGCGCCGGGAACGCCGGCGACGATGTCTTTTATTTTTCCGGCCAGACGCTCTATTTCAAAAGAGTCGTCCCCGAAGATTTTTACCCCGACCGAAGTGCGTATGCCGGTCGAAAGCATGTCTACGCGGTTGATTATGGGCTGAGTCCAGATGTTGGCTACGCCGGGCAGTTTCAGCGCCTCGTCGAGTTCGACGAGCAGTTTTCTTTTGCTCATTCCTTTGCGCCAGTGTTTTTTCGGTTTAAGGTTTATGATGGTTTCAAACATTTCTATGGGCGCCGGATCGGTCGCGGTTTCGGCGCGGCCGGCTTTTCCGACGACGGAATCGACCTCGGGGAATCCGCTTATGATTTTATTCTGAATACGCATTATTCTTGAGGCCTCAGTAAGCGATACCGATGGCGATACCACCGGCATAAAAAGAATCGTGCTTTCGTCGAACGGCGGCATGAATTCGCGGCCCATTTTCATGAATATCGCGCCGGCGAAAAGCACCAGCGCGGCGGAAGACGCCCAAAATATTTTGCGCCGCGCGAGCATAAATCTCAAGACCCGCTCGTACAGGAAGGCGAGTTTTTTGCCGACGGGATTTTCTTCGGGCGGCGTGAGCCGGCCTTTAAGAAAATAATAGCAAAGGACGGGAACCAGCGTAATCGCCAGAACGGCCGAGCCGACAAGGGCGAAAGTTTTGGTGTAAGCCAGCGGGCCGAAGAGTTTTCCTTCCTGGCCGGTAAGGCCGAAAACCGGTATAAAGGAAATTACCGTCGTGGCGACGGCCGTAAGAAGCGCCGGCCCGACTTCGCGCGCGGCTTTGTGGATGACTTCCGCGCGCGGACGTTTGCCTCCGTCGGCGGACAGATGTCTGTGGGCGTTTTCCGTCATAACAATGCCGGCGTCCACCAGCGCCCCTATGGCAATGGCTATTCCCGACAGAGACATAATGTTGGCGTCTATGCCGAACATCCGCATAAATATGAATGCGATTACTATGGCCACCGGCAGGACAAGCGATACTATAAGATTGGAAGCGAAATGCCACAGGAATAAAAAGACAACCGCCACCGTGGCTAGAATTTCAAGAATCAGCGTGTCGCGCAAGGTGTTAAGCGTGCGTCCTATCAGTTCTGTCCGATCGTAGAATGGGACTATTTTGACTCCGTCCGGAAGGCCGGGCGCGATTTCGGAGATTTTTTGTTTTACGCGCTTTATGACTTCGCGCGCATTCTCGCCGTACCTTACTATCACCACCCCGCCCGCGGCCTCTTGCCCGCCTCTATTGAGCACTCCCCGACGGAAATCCGGCCCGATGGCGACATTGGCGATATTTTTGACGAGAATCGGCACGCCTTCGCCGCGCAGCGCCACGACGATATTTTCTATGTCGGCCGTGTTTTTTATCAGCCCTACGCCGCGCACGATGTATTCCGTGCCGCCCCGCTCGACTACTTTGGCTCCGACGTCGACGTTGGAATTTTTTACGGCCTTGAATACCTCCGACGGCGTGACGCCGTAGGTCACCATCCTGTCGGGGTCTATGTCTATCTGGTACTGTTTTACGAAACCGCCGACCGCCGCGACTTCGGAAACGCCTTCGACCGACGAGAGTTGGTAGCGGATGTAATAGTCCTGGATACTTCTTAATTCTTGCAGATTGAGTCCGCCGCCCTCGACGGTGTACCAGAATACCTGGCCAAGACCGGTGGCATCGGGCCCCAGCGATGGCGTGACGCCTTCGGGCAGATATTTCTGGGCCTCGCGGAGTTTTTCCACGATGCGCGACCGCGACCAGTAAAAATCCACCTCGTCGCGGAATACGACGTAAACCATGGAAAAGCCGAAGGCCGACGACGCGCGGATGGTTTTTACGCCGGGCAGCCCGAACATCCGCGTGGTCAGGGGATACGTTACCTGATTCTCGACGGTCTTGGCGTCTCTGCCCGGCCATTCGGCGAAGATTATCTGCTGATTCTCGCCGATATCCGGTATGGCGTCGACGGGGACTTTGCCCATAACGGCAACTCCCCATCCGACGACGGCCAGAGTAACGGCCAGCACCACGAATCTGTTGTCAAGACACCATTTTATGAGTTTGTCGATCATAATTTTTATCGCGCTCGCGCGTTAATGTCTGTGCGCGGGCGGCGGAGCCGGCGCCTTATCTTTTGTCGACGGAGTTTTTGCCGGAGCCGCGGTTTCCTTTTTATCGCCTATTTCTTCGGCCGCGCCCCATTGCAGAGATTGTCCCCCGCCCATCGTGGACTGCGAATCGAGCATAAAATTGCCTTCCGTAACGATTTCTTCGCCTTCGGAAATGCCGGACTTCACGTGGATATATCCGCCCGATTCCGCGCCCGCGATGATTTCCCTTGCCGCATACGATGTCGGTGTTTCGCGCACGTAGACGATTTTTCGTTTGCCGGTGTCTATGACCGCGCTCAGCGGCACCGTCAGAAGATTACCCGATGCGTACTCGATTTCGGCTTCGGCGTAAGTTTCGTGGGGCGGTGCGCCGTCGCCGCGCGCGCGCGCTTCTATTCTGGCTTTGGCGGTGCGTGTTTTGGAGTCGATATTGGATTCAACAAAGCGTACCGTCCCGTCGAAGGTCGATGATCCGCCGTGCGGAACTACGCGGACATTCATTCCGCGTTTTATCGAAGGTATATCGCTTTCAAAGACATCGGCTATGACCCATATTTTTTCGCCCGGATAAATCAACGTTTCGTCGGGTTCGCCCTGCTCGGCGAGTTTTTTCATATCGGTTTCGTCGTAACCGAGAAGCCGCAATTTGAGTTCGGACGCTTTTAGTGTTCTTGAAAGAATATTCCCGCGTCCGTCCGGAGAACCTCTGCCTGCGGCCAGATATTCCGCCTGGGCGGTATAAAGATCGTCGTCGTGGGCGATTTTGGCGGGCAGTCGTATTGTGGTCGAAAGTTTTCGTCTCGACGCTTTGAGTGTCTTTATGCCCGCGGCTTTGGAGGTTTCTTCGGGAACGGTTATGCCGCCCGCCGGAGCCGCTTCCACCTTTATCAGAGTCATACCGCATATAGGGCAGTTGCCGGGGCCTGCCTGACGGACTGCCGGATGCATAGAACACGTCCATACGGATTTCGCGTGGTTGTCCGCGCCGGTTTTCGCGGGAACTATCCGCTCTTGCGATTTTGCGGACGAAGTGTCGTCCTGATTGCTATGCTCCGCGCTCGCCACGGTAACTTTGTCGACCACAGCGGCGTCTTTTTGCGTCGCCGCGCTCGCAGAATGGCAGTGGTCGGCAATCGCCGAGGGACTCGTCGCAAGCAGCAATGCCGCCGCTATAAGTGTCGTCGATACGGCGATTGGCGCGCGTGATATAATCGTATTCATTGATGGCCTCCGTGACCTTGCGGGAGTTTTCCCGTTATGACTTCAAGTTCCGCAAGGTTTTTATGATATGCGGATACCGCTTCTGCCAGCGATATCTTTTGGGCGATAAGATTTCTCTGCGTTTCTATCAAGTCGGTAAAACCGGCTCGTCCGGCGATGTAATCGGCGCGGATTATTTCAAGCGCCTGCTCGGCGGCCGGCAGTATCGCCGTTTTGAAATTATTTACCGCCCGCGACAGATATACTATTCTGTGGTACAATGCCAGCGCCGAGGATTCGGCTTCAAGCAGGGCGGATTCAATATTGTTGATGGACTCGTTTTCGCTTTGCCCGGCGGATTTTACCGTCGCGGATTGTTTCGGTAACCAGAGCGGCAACTCTGCCGCCAGCATAAGGCGGGTTTCGTCCCGTGTGTCATCCATGCGGTCGATTTTGGCGCCAACACGTATGTCGGGTATCCACGAAAGTGTCTCAAATTTTCTGCGCTCCTCTGCCGCTCTGCCGAGTTCGGACATTCTTGCCGCGTTTGCGGAATTTGCCCGCGCCGCTTCCGCGACCCGCGCGGAGTTTATTGACGGAGGAGCGATCCCGATATCGACGGAAACATCGGGCGGCGGCAGTAAGGCGTCGCCGTTTGAGCCCCTGAGCGCGTTTATTTCGGCGGCAATTTTCGCCGCTTCGGCGTCAAGACGCAAGATCTCGTTTTCTTCCATCGCCATTTCCAAGGCGGCGCGGACAAAATCGGCTTTGGATTTTTTTCCGGAGATATAACGGGCTTCGGCGGTTGTCGCCAGAGATTCGAGCAGTTGCAGATTTTCTTTCCGTTTTTCCATCGATGTAAGCGCGAAATAATAATCCCAATACGCTTTTTTGGCCATGGAGACGACAACGCGGGTCGTCTCGTCGAGCGCCGCGGCGCCTGCCCGCGCGCGCGCTTTCGCTTCCGCGCGGCCGACCAGGAGCTTGTTGGGCGGCATGGGTATTGTCTGCTCCGCGCCGAACATAGTCGCTTTCGCGGAGTCCGACGGCGCGATTTTTTCTTCGTAAAAAATCATCGGCTGACGCGGCCATGACGCCGCGGAAGCATCGGCTGCGGCGGTTTCGTAACCGGCCCGCGCGGCTTTTATTTGCGGATTGTTTTTAAGGACATCGGTCGCGAGATTGTCGGGCGTGAGAGTTTTTGGGCGTATGCCGGTTTCCGCGGCCAACCTTGCGGTAGTTGTCGTAAAAAACAGAACGGCGGATATAAATACTTTAATCTTGCGGTAAGTTGTATTTATCATTTTAAGCCCTTGAAAAAACCGACGATTTCATGACTTTTAAAGAAAAACAGAAGACCTACGGTTATGATATACGCGGCGCCAAGAATTATGCCTGACATGGCCGCCCCCCGACCTGTTTTTGCCGCGTCTTTTTTGAGCTCGTTGAGAGCGAGTATGCCGAAAATTCCCGCCGCGAGTGCTTTTTCAATGCCGAATATCTGGATGAAACTAAGCGCTCCGAGCGTCAAGCTGACGATGGCATATTTGGATTTTTTCATACGCTTTTCCTCGCCATTATTTTAAATTTAGAGTTGCCTTCCGCCGCCCGTCTAATCGACGGCGCATTCTCCGCGGGCGCACTCTTTCCGGGCGCATTTGGCGCATTCTTCAAGCGCCGAAAAGCAGTTGTGCAGAGATGAGACGGTGCTCTGTCGCGCGGCGGGCATCGCCGCGGATACCAGAGATGCCAATGCTTTTTTGGCGTCCGGCGTTTCGGCCGCCGCCGACATTCTTAAAACCGACAGTATGACCAGCGCCAGTCCCGCCGCGGCGGAAAGAGAAAAAACTCCCGTCGGAGCGAGCACGCGAATCCTGCGCCTGTTTTCCATGGCTCTTTCGGCGGCTTCAATGCAATCCCGTCTGAATCCTGAGCCGGGATTTACCGGGCGTAAAGAGTTAAGAATGTCCTTAATATTATTGTCAGTGTTCATAATTCCCCCTGCATATACTCAACACTTGAACCGATAAAAACTTGCGGTGTCCGTCGGACGCCTATCTAAAAATAGAGAACTTCCCCCTTAATAAAGGGGGAATAAAAGGGGGTTGTGCGCCTTTGATAAGGGAGAATAACAATCCCCTGGCCCTCCGATGCCTTCGGATACGGAGTCTGCGACTTTGTTAAGGGGGAATAAGGGAACTCTCCCCCTTTATTAAAGGGGGATACAGAGGGATTTTTGAAATAATTACGTTTGTATCAGTCCTCTATATTCTTCAGTAATTCCGTCAGATTTTGTTTCGCCCTGAATATCAGCGACTCCACGGCGCTCCGGCTTTTTCCGAGTATGGCGGCAATTTCCGCGTATGATTTGTCGTCGTAAAAAGAAAGCAGGAGCGCGGTTTTTTGTTCGTGCGGAAGCGATGACAGCGCTCGTCTTACGCGTTTTTGCCTTTGCGAATCGTTATACGCGTCCTCCGGGCGCATAGATGCGGTATCCGGAAGTTCGGCGGCGGTAAAGTCGGCTTCATCCCCGCCGCCCGAGAGCGAAAATATTTTAAGTATGCGTTTTCTTCTTAAAATGTTGAGCGCGGCGTTTGTCGCTGTTTTGTAAAGGTAGCCGCTCATTGATTCCGGCGTCGGACATTTGCGGATGTTAAGATAAGTTTTTATGAAGGCGTGCTGCGCGGCATCTTCGGCGTCGTGCAAAGATCCGAGATACTTGTAAAGATAGTTTATCAATTTTTTTTCGTGAGTTTCAAGCAATGTCTCAAGACAGGAATCGCGCTCCGCCTCAAACCTGACGTCTTCTTGCCGGCTCTGATGATTTGACGACGAGTTCACTTTTTCATCGTCTCCGAATATTTTATTATCCTGTCCATCATTCTGACTGCCTCGGCGGGATATTTGCCGACGGCCGTCTCGCCGGAAAGCATCACGTAGTCCGCGCCGTCGAGTATGGCGTTGGCCACGTCCGAAACTTCGGCCCGCGTGGGCAGGGGGGAATTGGTCATACTCTCAAGCATTTGAGTGGCCACTATTGAAAATTTGCCCGCCGCGCGGCATTTCTTTATTATTGATTTTTGAATGAAAGGCACTTCCCATACCGGCACGGATACGCCCAGATCGCCCCTTGCCACCATTATTCCGTCGGACGCTTTTATTATCGAGGCGATATTGCGTATGCCTTCGCGGTTTTCGATTTTTGCTATGACGCCGGGCGCCTTTGTTCCGGACGCTGTGGCAATAGTTTCGGCGGCTCGCCGGATTTTACCGACCTGACCGGCGTCGGTTACAAAAGATTGGGCTATGAAATCCGCCCCGCGGCCGACGGCCCACCGGATTGCGGCGGCGTCTTTTTCCGACAGTCCGCGAAAGCGCAGCCGCGCGTCTGGAATGTTTACGCCTTTTCTGGAGCGAAGGATTCCGCCGTCGACTACGACCGTCGTCACGGCGCGGCGGAAAGTTCTTGTCGCGCGCAGCATTATGCTGCCGTCGTCTATAAAAATTCCGTGGCCGGACTTGACGGCTCTCAGGTCGCCTTTGTAATCGAAATATACGATTTTTTTTGACGCGGAAAGATTTTGTTTCGACGGAACGTTCGTCAGAACGAGTGTTTGTCCCCGTCGCAGCGGCAGTTCGCCCGATGCGCCGAGTTGCCCCATTCTTATTCTGGGGCCTTCCATATCCGCGATGACTTTTACCGCCCGCCGGCGTTTGCGGTTGAGTTCGCGCACAAGCGTCAGCCGCCTCGTGTGGTCTTCGGCGGAGCCGTGTGAAAAGTTGAATCTTGCGGCGTCGAGCCCCGCCTCGGTCATTTTTCTTAAACCCGCCGCTGTTTCCGACGACGGGCCAATGGTCGCTATAATTTTTGCGCGCGCCGCGGAACGTTTTCCGCGCGGCGATGCGAATCGCGGCATAATCATCTCCTTGCAAAAATCATTTTACCGACTTCTTCTTCCAGAGCCAGCGTGGTAGCCCCGATGTTCAATACCAGCGACGGGGATTTCTGGTGAATTTTAACTACCGCGCCCGGCGCAAGTCCCAGCGACAGCAGTTTATGAAGCAGCGCGTGGTCTTTGGTATATATGTAGGATATTCTGGCTTCGTCGCCTGCGCCCAGACGGTCAAGCGTGGTTATTATCGGTCTGGCCTCCGAGGTTTGAAGTTTGCAGCATTTGCCCGCGGGTATGGGCGAGCCGTGCGGACAAAGCCGCGGATGTCCCAGAAGGGTGCAGACGGATTCTTCCACGTCGTCGGACATTATGTGTTCGAACTCACAGGCCGACAGATGCATGGCTCCGCCGTGAATCTCCAAAACGTCGTGGAGCAGGCGTTCCGCCAGACGGTGCAGGCGTATTATTCGCGACGCCCGCTTGCGGCCCGACTCCGTGAAATCGATTTTTCCGTTGGTTTCGATAATCAGGTTTTCCGTTTTCAGGCGCTTTATTATGTCGTCGGTGTCGTCGGGCAGAGGCCTTCCGTGTCTGCGTATCCGTCCGTACTCCTGTGTCTGGCCGTCCTGCGAGAGAATCTTTTTTATTTCGGCGGCATCGGCGTTGCCTTTTTCTATTTCGGACCATATAACGGCCAAAGCTTCCTGTACGTCGCGCAAAGTAATCATATTTTATCTCCCGAAATATTCTAGAAATCAACCGCTTTCAGTATCGCGTTAAGCAGTCCGCCGACGGTAAACGAGAACGTTATGACAAAAGCGAATATTGCCCCCGCCACGGTTTTCCCTCGTTCTTTTATCATTACCAGAAGTTGCGCCAGGCACGGCACGAATAATGTGACCGTTACTATGCTGACTGTCGTCTGGCGGGCGTCGAGCAGACCCCGCCTTGAAAGTTCGTAAAGGCCCGCCGCGCCGTAATCCCGACGGAAAAATCCTATCAGAAATGCCTCCGCGGCTTTTTCCGGAAGACCCAGAACGCCTTTGACGGCGGGGGACATAAGTGTTATTATCGTATCAAGCGCGCCGATTCTGTCGAGCAAAAAAAGCGCCAGCGTGCCGTAGATAAAAAGAGGAACGGCTTCCAGCAGATACCAGATTACCCGCTGTTTTACTTTCATCATAATATTTCCGGGCAGTGGCATTCTCAGAGGAGGGATTTCGATGATAAAACTGCTCGACGAGCCCGGAAGAAGCCGCGCGGCCAGATAACCCACTCCGGCGAAAACCGAAACGATGGTGAAAAGCCATATCAGAAAAACCGCCGGACCTGCCGAGCCCAGAATTCCCAATATTACGCCGAGCTGCGCGGAGCAGGGAATGGCCAGCGCCAGCAACAGCGACGCAATTATCCGTTCGCGGGGTTTTTCGAGGATTCTCGACGTAAGCGTGGCCATTGTGCCGCACCCCAGACCCAGAACCATAGGCAGCACCGCTTTGCCGTTAAGGCCTATTTTTTTAAACAATCTGTCAAGCAGTGCGGCCAGGCGCGGAAGGTAGCCGGAATCTTCCAGCGCTCCGAAGAAAATAAAGAACGCTCCCACGATGGGAAAAACAATGGCGACGGCGTAAGTCAGAGCCATTGTTATTACGCCGTATTCGCCCACAAAAATATCCCGGAGGAAAGATCCTTCGGCCGCTCCGGCGGCGTCGAATAATCGCGTGAAAAACGGATTTATTATGTTCCCGAAAATATTTTCCTCGATAAAATCCACCATGGTGCCCGCGGCGAAAACTCCCACGAAAAGATACATCGCGTACAGGGTGACGGCCGCCACAAGATAGCCCGGGAACGGCTTCATTATCAAACGGCCGAAGGTTTCCGAGGCCCTCGACGATTCTTTGCGGCCGGCGGTCACGGCGCGTCCGGTTACATCCGCGGCGATGGCGTAATATGCCTCGAACAGAAGCGTCTCCGGCGGACGGATAAAACGTTTTCGTATATCGGATAAAATTCCGGCGAGTTCTTCGGCCGCCCCTCCCCCGAAGGTCTCCGAGGCCTTGGCCGCATCCGAGCCGAGTATTATATATTCCCATCCCGCGGCCGGCGCGAACCGCTTTACGGCCTCCGCCGCGCGGTCGATTTCGGGAGCGTGCGTTACGGTTATGCCGCCTCCGGCCGACGGCTTTGCGTCGAGCGCCGCTGCAATTATTTCTTTCAGCGCGCCGACGCCTTCTCCCGTGACGGCAATGGTCGGCGTCGCGCTCACTCCGAACGACTTTGCGATTTCGGCGACATTTATTTTAAGGCCTTCGTCGCGAGCTTCGTCGAAAAGGTTGAGCGCCATCACGAACGGTCTTTTGAGTTCGGCTATCTGCGCCGTCAGAACGAACGAGCGCATAAGATTCTTTGAGTCGCAAACCTGGACTATCAGCGCGTCGGGATTATCTTTTAACACGGCGCTCGTTACGCGTTCGTCCTCGCTCTGATGCCAGAGAGAATTTACTCCCGGGGTGTCAATAATTTCTACGGCGTGCCGGCCGATTCCGGCCTCCGCGCTGAATATCTCTATGGTCGTGCCGGGGTAATTCGATATATTGGCGTACTGTCCCGAAAGGCGGTAAAACAGCGCCGACTTTCCGACGTTGGGATTGCCCACCAGAATTATTTTACGCGTCGAAGGCATTTTGAGCACACTCCGTAGATTTCAAGCGAATGGCATTTCGGGATAAATCCTCTTTTGGCGGCGGCCGCTTCCTGTAGCGCCTCTATTTTGTCGTCGTAAAACTCTATGGACTTGCCGCACACCGTGCAAACAAGGTGGTCGTGGTGTTTGCCGGCCGTTTCGGGTTCGTATCTGGCCGTCCGCGAATCGAAGTTTATGGGACTGGCCAGATTAGCCCTGCTGAAAAGTTTGAGCGTCCTATATACCGTGGCCCAGCCGTAACGGGGATGATGTTTGCGCGCCGCCGCGTATATTTCGCGCGGACTCATATGTCCGTGGGTTTTAAGAAACAGGTCAAGCAGCACAAGGCGCTGGCGCGTGACGCGAAGGCCGTTGGCTTTAAGAAAATCGGTAAGGATCTTTTTTTGTCCGGCAATATCTTTGACGCTCATTTGCGCTCCGGTATCTTATTGATATAATGTATCAATTATACAAGACGACGCGGGTGACTGTCAAGCCCGCCGCTAAAAAATATCCGGCTGCGCAAAGTTCGCGCGGAACCGTCTCGCGCGCGCAGTGTTTTTTCGACGGCGGTCGCGTCGGACGGTTTCTTTGAAACCGCGCCGGCATTTATGTATAATGAAACCGTTGAAAAACCCCGCTATTTGTCATTCTGAGTCCTTCGGCGGTTGTCATTCTGAGCGTAGCGAAGAATCTCCGTCGCCTCAGGATGAACTCCGCGAAGAATCTCGTTTTCCGACGACCACCCTTCGGGTGGAGACCCTTCGCTTCGCTCAGGGTGACATTTTGACGACTTTTTCAATGGTCTCATAATTATCCGTCTAAGCGCGGCAGGGGACGCGAATCCGCGTTTTTAGAGCACATCATCCGCCTTTCGCATATGATTAAACAGATTCCCGATTTATCTCCGACGGTCGCAGGAATGCGCTTTCTCAGCCGCGCCGCGGTTTTCTTTTTGGCGGCGTTTCTGGCCGCATCCGCGGCAAGAGCCGAACTGTCGCCGCCGTCCGGCCTGAGCGCTTTTGCCGGCGACGGCGCGGTGATTCTTGAGTGGACGATTTTAGCCGAGCCGCCGGAAGGGGATGTAAACTATGAAATTGAAATATCTTCGTGGTCTCCGTCGAGTTTTACATTTCTGACCGCCGTGCTTCATCCCGGCGCGACCCACCTTGCGCAAAATCTCATTAACGGCAATACTTATTATTTCAGAGTCAGAACCTCTACGGGAACCGGCCCCGATACGGTCGTAAGCGACTGGGTACAGACGAGCACGGCTCCGTGGGTCGCGCTCGGAGCGCCCGAATGGACTCTATATTCGGAGGCGGTCTCGACCGGCGCGATCAACTGGGCCTGGACTTCCGGCGTCAACGCCTCGGAGCATTATGTTATGGCGTTTCCGTCGGGAAACGATATTTCCGGCCCGCTTGCTTCGGACGCAACATATTGGGCGCAGTCGTCGCTGACTCCCGATACATCCTCGCAAGTTTTTCTGAGAGCGGCAAACGGTTTTCTCTTTGCCGATTCCGAATCCAAACTGTTGTATACATTCGCGGCCACTCCTTCGGATTTCCGTTCCACGCTTCAGCCGGGCACCACGCAGACCACGCTCGCGTGGTCTGATGAAGGTAATCCGGAAAGTGTGAGATATCGGCTGGAGCGTTCCACCTACGGAACGGGGCAGTGGTTTCAGATAGCGGAGTTGTCCGGTGCGGGAGCCACATATTATCTTGACGCCGGGCTCTCGGAGAAAACCACATATTCTTACCGTCTCCGCGCCGTCAATACCGACGATATCGAGACCGCGTTCGTCGAAATATCCACCCGAACCGGCAGTATCGACCCGCAGTCGCCCGCGCTCAATCTGGCGCAAGCCGCCTCGGAACTTTTGGACGGCCAGATAACTTTGTTTTTCGACGCGCCTTACGACGATACTCCCGCCGAGCCGGTTACCGCCTATATCATAAAATACGCCACCTACTCTCTCGACGGCGGAGGATGGGATTTGCCGACGTCGTCTACTGTATCTCAAAACATAAGCCCTGCCGCTCCGGGCGCTCCGCAGACCCGCGTGGTCACGGGGCTTTACCCGGGCACGACTTTTTATTTCGCTATGAAGGCCTTGGACGAGGCCGGCAATCAGTCGGCAATATCGGCGACAAGAAATGCGGCCGCGCAAGAGAAGCCGCCGAATCCTCCGCAGAACATAACGGCCGTGGCGACGTCCGATATTAATATAAGAGTGACGTGGTCGGCCCCGTCGGTATCGGGTTATGACGACAGAGACAAATACTGGTTCTACCGCGGCACTTTCCCATTCACTCTCGCGGCGCAGGCGACGTTCTCTTTCGATCTGGCCACGCATAACTATCAAAACGACGACGCAGATGGCGGCGGCGACAATCCCATAAAACGCGAGACCACATATTATTACCGTCTGGCCACCTCGGATTTGGGCAATGGACCGGCCGGCACGGGGCTTTTTTCGACGGCGCTTTTTTCGGAACTTTCCGCCCTGACATCCGTGCGCACGCCCGATTTGACGGCCCCGCCCGCTGTTACGACCCTCACCGCTCTGACCGGCAACAGCGAAGGCAGAATAAATCTTTCATGGACATCTCCGACGGACAACTCCGAACGAATCGGCGAAGGCGCGGGCGAAAACATAATCGGCGGGGCCTTTCGTCTGAGATGGACGACGAACTATGCCGAATCGTTCAGCACCTCTACGCCCAGCGTCGAAATTTCCACGACGACCTCGCCCGGCGCGCTCAATTCCTATCTTATAACCGGACTTTCCGGCGGTGCTACATACTATGTCAGGGTGTGGACGCGCGACGAGTCGCACAACTGGTCGCCCGTTTCGACAGGAGCCACGGCTTACGCCCAAGTCGATATCTCCGCGCCCGGCGCGATAACCAAAATAATCGCGACCGCCGCCTGGCGCAGGATGAATCTTGTCTGGACCGCGCCCGGCGACGACGGCTACGCGGGAATGCTCAACGGCGGTTTCGAGATTCGTTTGTCGTCCTCCGTCGCGATAACGAATGACTCCGCCTGGAACGCGGTCTCTTCGGGGTATCCTTACAGAATTTCATTTTCAACATCCGGCGTCTCCCCGGGTTCGAGCAGATTTCTTACCATAACCGGCCTCGCCAACTCGGTAACATACTACGCCGCGATAAAAACCGTTGACGATACGGGCAACTATTCCCCGATTTCCTCGATGAGCCCGAGCGCGTTGCCGCTGAATAGTATGCCCGCGGCTTTCTCGCTTGTCGCGCCCGCCAATGGCGCCGAAATAACGACCGATTACAGGCCGTGGCTGAGTTGGGGCGATTCATCCGACACCGATATGGCTTATGACGATTCCTTCGTCTACAACGTTTACTACTCCACCAGTCAGTATTTTGAAGTCGGGGTCACGACGGCATCGGAGAATCTGACCGTCACGAATTACCAAATCCCCCCCGGCCATTTCAACGAGGACAAAAGATATTACTGGAAAGTCGCCGCCCGCGACCTCGACGGAGCTCAGAGATTTTCCAATCAGGTTTTCTCTCTCGTCATAAATGTCGAAAACTCCACTCCCACCGCTCCCGTCCTTCAATCTCCCGCAAACGCTTTCCGTGTGGCGACAGCGACCCCCACACTTTCGTGGACGGCTTCCGTGGATTCCGATATTCTCGATGTTCTGTATTATACGGTGCACTATACGACATCATCGGGGGCCTTTTGGCAGTACTCTTCCTCGGCCGGAATAACGTCGACGTCTTATGTCACTCCGGCTCTTACAGAGAACGCCACTTACTGGTGGAGAGTGTTCGTCACCGACGGCAAGTCGGCTGTCCAGGGCGACGCGACCCGATACTTCAAGGTCAACGCTGCGCCCGAGGCGCCTCGAACTTTCAATCTTATCGTTCCGTCGGAGAACTGGCGTTCGACGTCCACTATCGTTAATTTCTCGTGGGAGGCCACGACCGATCCGGATCCCGACGAAGGAGTGATTTATAACCTTATCTGGTCGCAGTCCCCGATTTTCACTTCGAGCGTTACAATCGCCGGCCTTGTATCCACGACGGCGCAGGTCTCTGTGCCGAGCGACAACTCTTACTATTACTGGAAGGTCGAGGCCGTAGGAACGGACGCGATGAAGCGGGCATCAAACCAGAGTTTCGGGCGATTTTACGTCGATATCGAAAAAGAACTGCCGCTTGGGTTTTCTTTGCTCGAACCGTCCTATGGCGTGATAATCTCGTCTACCCTGAAACCCCTTTTCAGATGGAGCGACGCCGTCGACCCCGACCCGTCCGACACGGTCAGATATTACATAGAGGTTTTGCAGAATCCCGAGTTTACCGGAGCGCAGCCGATTCCGACGGGAAGCGATACCTATTTTCAGCCGCTGTCGAACCTCATAGACCAGGCGACCTATTTTTGGCGCGTCCGCGCGGCGGGCTATCAGGGCAGCCCCGCCTCGCACGTCGACGCCGATGTCGCCGGCGGTTACACGTTTTCCTCGACGGGAACTTTCATTATTTCTATGGTGAATTACCCGCCGGATCCGTTCGCGCTCGTTTCGCCAGCCGGTAATTCGGCGGTCAATACGAAATTCCCCGTCTTTCATTGGGCGGCCGCCGCCGACAGCGATGTCGGCGCCACGGTAACTTACGCCGTGGATGTTTCGTCGCGCGCCGATTTTCTTACCGTCGCATTCTCTACTTCCGGACTTACATCAACGTCCATAACTTCTCCGGTCGGTTTGTTTGAAAATAGAACCTATTGGTGGCGGGTAACCGCTGCCGATAACAAAGGCGCTTTGACGTTATCGGGCGTTTCATCCTTCAAAATACCCGTTCTTACGATTCCACAGAGCGTTTTGGGGATAAAAACGTCGCTTTCCGGCGACTCGACATCCTTTATGATTTTGTGGACTCCCGTGCTGCACAACGCCGACGGAAGCGTCGTGGACGACCTTGCCGGTTACCACATTTACAAATCCATCGATTTCGACGGTTTGTTCTCGGCGGTTCCGCACGTATTCGTGGATAAATCGCGGACGTCTTTCAGCGATACCGTGTCCGGAAACTTCTTTTACAAAATAAAGTCGGTTGACACATCCGGCGTCGAGGGCGCCGATTCGCTCGTATTCAGGACTTTCGCGGGTGATGCCGCTTACGCCGAATCGCCGGACAGGGTCTTCGTAATGGAAATACCGTCTGAAGTCGCCCGCTCTTTGGGCGCCGCGCACAACGAATACGGCACTGACCTGATGGTGAGGATTTCCACCAAATCCACAGAGGATGCGCTCAGCGAGTTTGAAATCGGCATACTGCGTCCCGACGGCACGAAACTTGACAGATATACTTTCGTCGCGGCGGTAAAACTGAAATTTTCAATAGACAATATAAAACGCGCCGCCGCCGCGCGCGCGTCCCCGTCGATGCGCGCCATTGAATTTGCGCCGTCGGACATGGCGATTTTCTGGCATAATGGCGTGGAGTTTCTCAAGTTTCCGTCGGCCGTCGACGCCGCTGCCGGCGCGATTGTGTCCGGCATCTCCAACGCGGGAACTTACCAGGTCAGGCGGTCGATGCGATCATCCGTCGCGGCGATAACCGCGGTCAATCCTCCCAAGATTTTTACTCCGGGTGTCGCCCCTTACGAAAAGATACAATTTTTTGTCGACAATCCTTTCGCCGGGGATGTCGCGGGTGAAATTATAAATCTGCGCGGAATAAAAGTGGCTTCGCTCGTTTCCGTGGGCGATAACAAAGATATATCCGTAACACTCGAGTGGAACGGAAAGGATGCCGCGGGCTCTGCCGCGCCGAAAGGCATTTATATCTATCAGATAACAATCGGCAGCGAGATAAGAAACGGCACCATAATAGTGGCCAGATAACGGGGGGTAGGGTTTAGGGCTTAGGGCTTAGGGTCTAGGGGTTAGGGTTTAGTGAAATGATTAAAAAACGGAGAGTGGAAAAGACAGTGTTTAGGATTCAGGGTTTGGGGTATAGTTTTTTTGTTTTATTTATTTTCGTTTTTTTCTATACCCTAGCCCCTAGACCCTATACCCTATCTTCTGTCCCCTGCCTTTACGGGGCCTATGATGATTTCGGCGCGGGCGCGAGCGTTCTGGCCGTCGGCGGAGCCGTTACCGCCGTCGGCGACAATATTTACTCTTCTGCGCTGAATCCGGCGTGCCTGGCATATCTTAAAAGGGGTCAAGCGGCTTTTGAATACGGTCGTCTGCATCTTAACCTTTCCGACGGCTCCAATTTGTTCAACGGTTTCTTTGCGGCGGGATATCCTTTCATAAAATCCGAGATAGTCGAAACTCGAGTCGAGGCGTCGACCGTTGCCCTCGTATCCGTGTCATCGGGCGTTTCCGCATCGCCCGACGTCTCCACGAATGCCGCGCCGAGTCCGGCATCCGTCGATATAAAAACCGACATAAGAAGAACGCTTTCGCGCGCGCTGATGGTGAGTTATCGCTCTATGGGACTATCAGAGTATTATTCCGAAAGTGTCCTTACTCTCGGGTACGCCGGATTTTTGGGCAAAAGGATTTCGTTCGGTCTGGCCGTAAAATCATTGACGGACGCTTTTATCACGGATAAATATCTGGAGCGCTCCGCGGTTTTTGGTTATGGCGAAACTCTCTCCAAAACATCTTATACCGGCGACTTAGGGCTGATATGGAATCCCGGCCCCGGATTTTTCATCGGTATATCCGCGCTTGATTTTACTGAACCGGACATAGGGTACATTGAACACGATCCGTTGCCGGCGACTTACAGAGTGGGTGTAGGGATGAGAAGGGCGGACGCCCGTTTTGGCTGTGATTGCAGTTATGCGCCCCGCACTAAAAATACGGAAGCGGCGACCGGATTTGAAAAAAATCTGAGCGCGCTCATTGCGTTGCGCGGCGGGCTGGTTTACGGGCGGCGCGAACAATACGATTCGTGGCGAATTACCGCCGGTATGGGTTTTGAAATATCCAATTCCATCGTGCTGGATTACGCCTTTGTTTATCCGCTTACGGTTCTTAAAAACACTTACGGCTCTCACTGGATGAGTTTCGTTTACAGGTTCGGGAAAGTGCTTTCCGAAGAAATGGAGCCCGGAAGTTTGGAACGCGCCTATCAGGAACTCACTGAGGAGAAATACAGTTTAGAAACGCGCCTTGCCCGCACCGAATCGGAGAAAAGGCATCTTGAAGAAGTTCTGATAGAAGAGGCAAGTTCGCGCATCAGGGAGAGGATACGGCAGGCCAAGGAATCTTCAAAGACGGATTCCCCCGCCAGACGTGAAACCGACCCTGCCCGCATCGCCGGCGTTACCGGAGTTATGGCGTCGCGCACTCACGTAGTCCGCAGGGGAGATACGCTGCAATCGCTGGCAGAAAAATACTACAAGGATTCCAAACTCTGGATAGAGATTTATAACGCAAACCGCGCCGATATCGGGCGCGGGGGAACTCTGAGGCCCGATCAAGTTTTGGTAATACCCCCGAACCCGTCGGAGCGGTCGACTCAGCAGGCCGTTCCCTCCGCTGTTCGTCCGGCGGAAACGACGCAATCGGCCGCGCCGGAGGTAAAAGTTATTTCGCCGTCCGCGGATTCCGCGCCCGCGCCTTTCGTCGATGTCGCCGCGCCTGTCGATCCGTCGGTTTCAAAACCGTCGCCCGCGCCCAAATCCGCTGTTCCCGTCGCAAAAGAGCGCCCGTCGCCCGTAAAATCCGCCGCGCGAACGCATGTCGTCGGCCAGGGCGAAAACTTGCGCAGTATCGCCGCAAAATACTATAATGACCCCGAAAAATGGCGCGTGATTCTGGACGCCAATAAAGACAAAATAATCCGCGGTCAGGTTCGGCCCGGCGTGGAACTTTCCATACCGTAAACAAATATGAACGAATACGAAGATAAGCCGGATAACACGGGACTCGAAGACAAAGCGGTTTCGGATTCATGGGACTGGGTTTCTGCCGAACTCAGAAAACTGGAAGACGAACTCTCGCCGGATTCCGAAATGCTTGAAGTGGTCGATGCCATATCCGTGGCCGATTTCTGGAAGCGTCGTTACGACGAAGAAAGCACGCTTTGGGAACGGAAGCTTCAGATTAAAGAAGAGGAAAAATCCAACCTCAAAGAAAAGACGCAGTCGCACGGAATCGCCCTCAAAGAACTTGAATGGAAATTAAAGGAACTCGACAGACGGTGGCAGCAGGAAAAAATCGTACTTGAGGACCGCCTCAAATCGAAAGAAACGGAAGCCGAGCTCCAAAAAATAAAATTACAGTGGGAAATGCGGCTTGCCGCTCTCGAAGAAGAAAACAAACATCTTAAATCCAATATGTCGGCCGCATCGGGGGCGCCGATGCAACCGTCCGACGCCGGCTCGACGGTCGGCTCGTTTTACCCGTCTTCCGCGGGTTCCGGCGTAGCCGAGGCCAAAGTCAGGGAACTCGAAGAGAGATTGCGTCAGGCCGAGGAAGAATACCGCAAATCGTTAAAAAAACTCGATGAAGAAAAAGAGACGGTAAAACGTCAGCTTGACGGCAAGGAAGACACATTCCGTCAGGAAAAGGCGGCGTGGGAAACCCTCGAAAAAGAGGTCTCCCAGTTGAACCGTCAGATGATAGACCGTCTGAAACTTTTAAGGGAAAGAGAGCAGGATCACTTTACGGTGCTTGAAGACCTCGCCCGGGGTTTCGCTCACAGGGTGCGCAATTATCTGGGCATAATTTCGGGCACCATACAGCTTTGCGTGGCCAATTATAAGATGGACGAGGAATTGAAAGGTCAGCTTGTCATAGTCGACCAGAACGTGGCCGATATGCTCAAATCCATAGAAGAATTTCTCGCTCTGGCGCGGATACCGCAGATGTCGTTCGTTAAAATGTCCATCGCTTCCGTCGCAGATAAAGCGTTGTCCGTCGCGGCGGATAAATTCAAAGCCGTCGGCATTTCCGTGGAAAAAAACTTTGCCGATGTGCCGGAAATAGATATCGACGAAAAACTGATGTCGGAAGCGTTGGGGCATCTTTTTTCAAATGCCGCGGAAGCGATGTCCGGCGGCGGCAATCTTACGGTTTCATTAAGTTACGAGAACGCCAAATCGCTCATAACGTTAAAAATCGCAGACACCGGCGCGGGCGTTTCCGAAGCCCACTTAAAGAAAATATTCCAGCCGTATTTCACCACCAAGAAAAACCGCAAAGGCCTGGGATTAACGTCGGCCAAACGAATAGTCGACCTCCATGGCGCGACTCTCGCCCTTGAAAGCGTCAAAGGCAAGGGAACCGTCGTCAGCATAGTTTTTCTCGTCAAATGATTTTCCGCATTTCCGCTCCGGTATCCGTATCAAGCGTTCCCCGCGGCCTTCGTCCCGCCGCGCGCGTCCTTCTGTCCGGCGAAGTTTTTACGCTTCGCGATATGTCTCTTGCAAAACTCCGGAAACGATCGTCGGTAGTGCCGTTGTCGGGCGCCGCCGTTTATTTTTGCGCGCCTACCCGCGGAGGCGGGTCCCGGCGCAGTCCTGTCTCCTGCGGGCCCACGACTTCCGCGCGTATGGCGGCCGGAATACCTTTTCTCGTCGGACGCGGCGTAAAAATTTTCATAGGAAAAGGACCGCTTCCGTCCGCGATCTTGCGCGTAATTGCGCGCTCCGGCGGGGTATATCTTACCGCCGTCGGCGGATGCGGGGCGTATTATTCGCGTTTCGTAAAGAAGCTCTCCGTCGCGGCGTTTCCGGAATTGGGCGCCGAAGCCGTGCTTAAGCTCGTTGTCGGCGAAATGCCTCTTGCGGTTTCTCCGTCGGTTTCCGAGGATAAAGGATTTTCAAAAAAATAAATGCTTACGGCCATAGATATAGGAAACACCAATATAACTTTCGGGCTTTTCGCCCTTGACGAAGGGCGGGCGCAAAAGGGTCCGCTGCATATGTGGCGTATGTCAACCGACGCGCGTCGCACCTCCGACGAGTATGGAACACAGATGCTGGATTTTTTTCATTACGCATTGCTGAATAAAGAGGACGTGACGTCGGTTGCGGTTTCAAGCGTAGTTCCCGCGCTTAATTCCGTGATAGTTTCCGCTTGCTCGGATTACCTCGGGAAAAAACCGGTCGTTTTCGGCGTGCGGCATTTTGCCGCCGCCAAACTCGGCGTCAGCGTGGATAATCCCGAGGAAGTCGGAGTAGACCGGCTTATGAACGCTTTGGCCGTCAGGGAATTTTTCGGCGCGCCTTCCATAGCGGTGGATTTCGGTACGGCCGTAACTTTCGATTGCGTCGGACGCAAGGGCGATTACGTGGGCGGAGTGATACTGCCCGGACCCTCCGCCGCCGCCGACTTGCTGGCGGCGTCGACGGCAAAATTGCCCAAAGTCGAGCTTCGTCGGCCATCGAATGTTATAGGAAAAAATACGATCGAATGCATACAGTCCGGAATACACCGCGGTTATTCGGCGATGATAAAAAAGTTTATCAAGGACATTCGCGCGGAAATAGGAAGAAATGCCAAGGTCGCGGTAACAGGGGGATTGGCGGTATTGT
The DNA here is from genome assembly GCA_002841695.1 of Elusimicrobia bacterium HGW-Elusimicrobia-1. Classification (NCBI taxonomy): domain Bacteria; kingdom Pseudomonadati; phylum Elusimicrobiota; species Elusimicrobia bacterium HGW-Elusimicrobia-1. The sequence continues at coordinate 23,075 of PHAN01000019.1, forward strand.
TCAGAGAAGACATTAAGGCGCTCGGTTCGTTCGTTCCCGAACTTACTCTGGAAGGTGTAAGGTTGCTTTGGAATAAAACTTCAAAACAGGATTAAAGACAGGATTAAGGATTAAGTTTTGTATTTTTTTGCTTAATCCTTAATCCTGAATACAGGAGGAACAATGAAGAGATTTATGATGTTTTTGGCTTTCATCGTTTTTGCGGCGGTTAATACCCGCGCGGCTGCTTTCGACGAGTTCGCCTCGCAGATTCAAGGAAAAGCGGCAGCCGTAATCGAGACGCGCCTGAACGCTCTGGCCGCCGACCTCGGCGGGGCGATAGCGCAGACAAACTTTCATCAGGCCTCTACAATCGGCGGCACCCTGCCGGGTTTGGATGTTGGTGTGCACGTCGGCTATAAGGGGGTATCGTCAAAAAATGTAATACTCAGTGAGGCGAAAGTCAGCGCGCTGACGCTTCCGGTTTTGCAGGTCGAGATAGGCATTCCGGTTATCAATCTCGACGTATTGGCGCGATATGCCGCCATAGACAACTCGTCTTTGACCGGTGGCGGCCTGCGTTATTCGGTTTTTAAGACGATCCCGGCCGATGTCACCATCCTCGGACTCTATAATACTTTGAATGTTACCGCGTCCGGCAACGAATTTTCGGCCACTGTGCTTACCGGTTCGCTCGGTGTGAATTTCAAATTGCCGGTAGTGTCGCCCTATGTGGCCGTCAGTATGGATTCGGTCACTCTTACGCCCGATGCCGCCATAACATCGTACAAAGGGAGCGCTTCTCTTACTCGTTTGGACGCCGGCATCAATTTCGGACTGATACCGTTTACGTATATCAATATAGGCGGTTCGTATTACCTGGCCGAAGAGTCGTCCGTAGGATACCGCGCAGGTATGGGAGTCAAGTTCTGATTGGGCCGTATGCCGGGTTTGATTGTTCGCCCCGTTTTGCCGTTACCGTCGGTTTTTTGTATAATCGGCTAAAGAATCCGGAGGTTGAAAGAATATGCAGATGGAATCATTGGAAAAAGAATTTAAAGAGGCGTTGTCCAGCGGCGAGCAGATCCTCGGCGCTCTTTCTAAAAAGTTTTTCCGCGCGGTCGACGTTCTTAAAGGGGATATTATTTATGGCGCGCGGCTGGGCAGTCTTAAACTCAAGGAGCAGTCCTTAAATCGCGCCAAGGCCAGAGTTCTCTATGCCATAGGGAAAATAATTTACAAGCAGTATCTCAGGGGCGAGATTAAGGACGAGGGTCTCAAGAAACTTTGCGAACACTACGGCAAGCTCGAAGAAATATCCAGAAAATATTACGGCGCAGAGAAAAAAATTAAAAAGAATATAAAATCGCCGATATAAAAATAAGGATTAAGTGGTAAGTATGTAGCGGGCGAATTGCTATTCGCCGAATTTGTGGGATGGCAATCCCATCGCTACCGACGAAGTGGGCGACTTAATTCTTAATTCTGTGTTTTACGGGGCAGTAGCTCAATTGGTAGAGCGTCCGCTTGGCGTGCGGGAGGTCAGGGGTTCAAATCCCCTCTGCTCCATTTTTTTATTTCAAAGAAACGGCGGCGGCCCGGGAAAAATCCGTCTGTCGTGTAAATCCCCCGAATAAGTGTGGAAACGCGTAAACTTCTCTCTTGCCGTCATTGTTCCTGCGGCGCTTGTACTGCTGCTCTTGTCCCCCCGTCCGCTTTTTTCTAAAAATCGCGCGTTATTTATCTACGAAGGCGGTGCCTCTCACGACGCTGCTCTGCTCGAATTTTCCCGCCAGAAATATATTTCATTCAACGACCTTGCCCGAATATATCATCTGTCGCTTTCTTTCCGGCCCGTCTCGGGTAAAGTGAGTTTAAGCGCGTACAACCGGCGCGCGGATTTTATAATAAATTCCGACCGCTACAGCTTATCCGGTGTGTCCAAACGGATGCGTCTTCCCGTGCGGCTTTCGCGCGGCATGGCGTACATCAGCGTCGATTTTCTTTCGTCCGATGCCTTTGCCGATTTTACGGAGACGGAAACTCTCAGTTATCCGGATACGGGCACCTATGTGGTGTCCGTAAGGCACAATGTGCTGCCGGCCAGATTTCACTCGCGGTCCGACGGCACCAAAATATTAATAGGCACAAAAGACGGCGCGGCGCTTTCGGCCAATAAACTCTCCGCCGGCCGCCTTACTCTTGAATATTCCAGGGGAAGAGTTATAGAAGAGTCCGTGTCCGTGGATGACGGAATGGTCAGAGAGATCCGCCATTCCAATAAGGGGCGCACGGCGTTCGTGGAGATATTTTTGAGTGAAAATGCCTCGGCTCCCGCGGTGACAGTTTCCGACGACGGCACGACCGTAGTTTTCGTTCCCCGCTCGATGATGGCTCCCGCTGCGGCGGTGATGAGCGCCCTTGCGGAAGAGACATCATCGTCTACCGACCCCGCCGTCTCGCCTTCGCCCGAACTAACCGCTTTTTTGGTATCGACCGCCGTCACCGCCGCCGCGTCCGCTCCGGTTGCGGTCAAAGCCCGTCCGACCGTCTCATTAAGACCGGCTACGCCCACCATAGGGAAGCCCAAAACCAGAATTGTGCTCGATGCCGGACACGGCGGAGAAGACCCGGGCGCCGTAGGATCCAACGGCACACTTGAGAAAGACGTCAATCTGGCCATAGTGCTGGAACTTCAGCGGCTTTTTGCCGACGACGAAAATATCGAAATAATACTGACCCGCTTCGACGACACATTTATTCCTCTGGTCGACAGAACCACTCTGGCCAACGAAAAAACCGCCGACCTTTTCATATCGGTGCATTGTAACGCCTCGATGAAGCGCAGCGGCGGCGGCTACGAGGTTTATTTTCTCTCGGAAACGGCCTCCGATATGGAGGCGATGGCCACGCAGATTTTGGAAAACTCCGTCGTCGAACTCGAAAAAAAGAAAGACAGGAAACGAACCAAGATTCAAGAACTCCTGTGGTCTATGATAGTCAACGAATTTATCAACGAGTCGTCCGAACTCTGCTATCTGACAACCATAGAAATACCCAGAAGAATCAAAGTCGAAAACAGGGGCGTCAAACAGGCCGGTTTTTACGTTTTGCGCGGAGCGCAGATGCCGGCTATACTGGTTGAGTGCGCTTTTTTATCGAACCCTGTCGAAGAGACAAAGCTTCGCAATCCAGCATACCAAAAGCGCATCGCCGACGGACTTTACGTGTCGGTGAAACAATATCTTAAACGCAAGGGCGGAGCCGAGTAAACGAAACCGCGCCCTGCGACGAGGATTTTTATATGGATTCAAGACCTTTGGGAGTTTTTGATTCGGGAGTCGGCGGATTGACGGTAGCAAGAGAAATAATGCGACGCTTTCCGCGCGAAAGCATAGTTTATTTCGGCGACACCGCGCGGGTTCCCTACGGAACAAAATCGGCCGAGACCATAAGGCGTTACTCCGCGCAGATAGCCGATTTTCTGTTGTCAAAAAAAGTCAAGGCCATAGTCGTCGCCTGCAACACCGCCTCCGCGCTGGCTCTTCGAGCGCTGCGGTTAAAGTACAAGCTCCCGATAATCGGCGTCATAGAACCCGCCTGCCGTCTGGCCGTGTCCGGCTCTCGTCGTGGAAGGATAGGCGTTATAGGCACGGAGGCCACCGTGCGAAGCGGGGCATATCCGTCGGCCATAAAAAAGATTTCCTCTCGCGCCGCGGTGACGGCCATGGCTTGCCCGCTTCTTGTTCCGCTGGCCGAAGAGGGACGTTTGAGCGGAAGCATTACGGAAGCAATTCTTAAAGATTATCTCAAGGGAATGACGGGCGGACGACTCGACACTCTGATACTGGGGTGCACCCACTATCCGCTTTTGGCCCCCGCGATTAAAAAAGTCGCGGGAAAAAATATTAAAGTTGTCGATTCGGCCCGAGCCGTGGTTTCGGAACTCGGGAAAATTCTGTCTTCCGGCGGACTCGCCGCCTCGCCCGCAGGAAAACATCCGCCGCACCGTTTTTACGTCAGCGATTCTCCCGACCGTTTTGCGAAAATGGGAAAAAGGTTTCTCCGCGCGCGTTTCAACGCTTCGGTGACAAAAGTGAATCTTAAGGAGGCGGACAGTGTATAAAATATCCGTCGAGGACTCGTTTTCCGCCGCTCACCGTCTGCGCGGCTACAAGGGAAAATGCGAAAAAATGCACGGGCACAACTGGCGCGTCCGTCTGAGTGTGTCAGGGACAGAACTTGATTCCAAAGGTCTGCTGCTCGATTTTTCCGGACTCAAAAAGATGCTCGGAAATATTCTCGCGGCACTCGACCACGAAGACCTGTCCCGCGTTCCGCCGTTTAACAAAATAAATCCATCCGCGGAAAACATAGCCCGCCATATTTTTGACAGAGCCGCTTCGGCTCTCCCGTCAAAAAAATATCCGGGGCTGCGTATCGAGACGGTGTCCGTATGGGAATCCGATAAAAGCCGCGCGGATTACAGCGCCGGATAATCAGGGCAAAAATATTGAAAGCGGGCAAACTTTGAAAAAAAGAAAAGCCATTGTGCTTCTGTCGGGGGGGCTCGACTCGGCCACTTGTCTTTATCACGCGCTTCGACGGGGATATGACGTCGCCTGTCTCGCGTTTGATTACGGACAGCGGCACCGCCGCGAAATATCGTGTTCCCGTCGGATTGCACGCCTCAACGGGCTGAAGTTGTCGGTCGTCAAAACGGCTTTTCCGTGGAATCGCAGTTCCCTTGTGTCGGGCGGCCCGGCTGTAGCCGACGCCGTTGGCGGGATTTCGAGGATACCGTCCACATACGTTCCCGGGCGCAACACGGTTTTTCTTGCGGCTGCGCTTTCTTTCGCCGAGTCAACCGGCGCGGAGCGTATTTTCATCGGAGCCAATGCCGTGGATTTTTCGGGATACCCCGATTGTCGGCCCGCTTATTACGCGGCGTGGAACCGACTTCTGGCTTCTCTTGGCACAAAAATAAAAATCGAAACTCCGCTTCTGCGACTGAAAAAATCAGGGATCATAAAAATGGGCGTTCGGATGGGCGTTCCATACGAGTTAACTTGGTCGTGTTATCGCGGACTGTCGAGGCCTTGCGGCAAATGTGATTCCTGCGCGATCCGCTCCCGCGGTTTTGCCGAGGCGGGTTTCAAAGACCCCGCTGTCGGATCTCGTGAGAGGCAATCTAAGAAAAATGCAAAAAAATAAACCGTCCGGCGCGACGGCTGTTTCGCCGCGCTCGAAAAATCCCGACATCACGGCCCCCGTCAACGAAGTGTTCTTTTCTTTTCAGGGCGAAGGCCTTCGCGCCGGCGAGCCGCAGATATTCGTTCGCTTCGCCGGATGCAATCTCCGATGCCGGTACTGCGATACGCCGTCGGCCCGACATCTTTCCGCCGGAAAAAAAACCGCCGTCGCGGCGCTTGTCCGCAAAATAGCGAAAATCGCGAGCTCCGCGCGTCCCCGTCCCCGCACAATTTCTCTGACGGGAGGAGAGCCGCTGCTGTATCCGGATTTCGTCGCCGCGCTCATCGGCGAACTCAGGAAGCGCAAGTTTAGAGTTTCTCTTGAAACGAACGCCTCTCTGCCCGGAGCGTTTGAAAAACTCGTCCGTCTTGCCGACTATATTTCCGCCGATGTCAAACCGCCTTCGGCCGCGGGTAAAGACCTGTTTGCCGTTTACGCGAAAGCGTTTCCGGCGGCCGCCGGCAAACTTTCGGTTAAGTTGGTTCTCGACGATAAAACCCGCCTTTCCGAAGTTCTGACGACCGCCCGCCTGATTAAAAAATTCGCGCCTGCGGCCGGCCTTACACTTCAACCCGCCACGCCTTCGCGCAATGCCGGCACGGTCGCGCCCGCGAATTTATTCCGGTTTGTCCGCTCCGCCGAAAGTATTCTGGGCGTTCGCCGCGCGGGAATCATTCCCCAACTGCACAAACTTCTCTGGAAGGTAAGATAAATATGGCGACAGTTGCGCCTTTCTGCGGCATAAGATACAAATCCAACAATCTCTCGCGGCTCATCTGCCCGCCTTATGATATCGTATCCGCCGCGCGCAAAAGGGAACTCCTGGCGCATTCCAAAGATAATTTTATATCGGTGGAACTTCCAATGCCGTTCCCGTCTTCGCCCTCGCAAAAAATAAAAAATCTTCCCGGATCATCGCGCGCGCCTTACATCGCGGCCGCCCGCGTTTTCAAAAATATGCTCTCAGGAAATATCCTCGCCCGCGATCCCGATTCGTACTACGTTTATACCCAGAAGTTCGGCGTCGGGTCAAAAAAATTTCGCAGAGACGGCCTTATGGCGGCCGTGCGCCTTGAAGATCCGCGCCGCGGAGATATTTATCCTCACGAAAAAATACTCCCCAAGGCCATCCGCGACCGCGAGTTATTGCTTGATGCCGCGCAAGCGGCGACCAGTCCCGTTTTTTTTCTTGTCGCGTCCGAAGATTTCGGATCATTTATGAAAAAAATCAGGAACCGTTCGCGGCTTGTTTCGCGCGCCGTCCTCGACGGCGTAACGCATGAACTCTCCATCCTCAACCCTCCTGCGGATTTTGTGGCCGAATATTTTCGCGCAAAGCGGCTCTACATAGCCGACGGCCACCACCGTTACGACGTTGCCCTCAGACATTCCCGCCGAAGCCGCAATCCGTCCGCCGGATACACACTGGGATTTATCGCAGGTGCCTTCGAGCGCGGTGTCGTCGTCCTGCCCACGCACAGAATCGCGCCGGTTCCGGTCGATATAATGTCGAGAATCCGGAGTTTTGATTTAATTTCCGCCGCACAATTCAATCGCCTTGCGCGATTGGCCTCCTGTGGCCGCCGCCCTCAGCCGCTTAAAATTCGTTTCCGTCGACGCACTATGTGCTTAGCCCTGAAAAACGCGCGTGCAATAAAAGGAAAGTCGGACGCGCCGCGTTCGCTGGCATTTATGGCGTCGGCTGTTGCCTCCACAACACTGCTTGCGGGCATCGCTCCCGACCAAATGAGATACACCAGTTCGGAACGCGAAGCCGTCCGGGCCGCCGACAAAGAAAATAAACTTGCCGTCATATTCCCGCCTCCGCCTATGAAATCCATTATAGATGTGTCGAATCATAAGTCATATATGCCTCAAAAATCAACCTACTTCTATCCTAAGGCATACGCGGGACTTGTAATATATCCTTTTGATAAAAATCGGGTCGATGCCCACATCTCGCTCAAAATTCAGACAATTGAAAAAGTGTCCAAAATGTCACCCTGAACCCTTCGCCTTTGTCACCCTGAGTGAAACGAAGGGTCTCGCTTTGGCTCAGGGCATGCTCCGTGAAGGGTCTATCTTGTCGTCGAAAGACGGGATTCCTCGCGGAGTTTATCCTGAGGCATTATGAGATTCTTCGCTACGCTCAGAATGACGCCGCCGAAGGACCCAGAATGACGCCGCCTCAAAATTCAGAAAAACAAATGACAACATACAGCATTGCGCTTATCGCCTTTATCGCCCTGGCCGGATTCATCGGCTGGCGTTTCGGAGCTATCAGAATAGCGCTCATCGCCGCCGCTCCGCTTGCCGCCGGAGCCCTTGTTCCGCTGGTTCGCGTTTGGGTTATATTAAAAATAAGTTTTTTCGACGCCAACCCGCAATTTGTTTCCGCCGCTTCGTGGATTTTCTCGCTTGCTCTTATATATCTTGTCGCCGCCATCGTCACAAAAATTGCCGATGCCCTTATGATAGGTTTGATAAACAGAGCGCTCGGCGCGGCGATATTTGCCGCCGCCGCTTTATGGCTGGCGCCTGTCGTGTCTCGTTATATTTCGTGTCCTCCCGATAAAATAGGCAAGGCGCTCTACCCCTCGCGTATCCTTGAAACTGCGGATGTATTCGATAAAAAATAAAAAAATATTTTACGCGACGCGGAATATCGCGTGGTCCGACCCCGCCGATTTTTTCAACGCGTTGCCGGCGGCGTCCTGCTCGTTTTTCATCGACAACGCCGGCGAGTCCGCCGGAGGAACCGTCTCGTACGTATCCGTCGGCGAACCGCTCGAAAAAATAATAATCCCCTCCCCGTCCGATTCTTCGTGCGGACTATTTTTCAAATATCTCGACAAACTCAAAAATATTGTTCCGCCGTCCGGGCCGCCGTTTCCGTTTTCCGGCGGTATGGCCGGATATTTATCGTACGAATGCCTCGTTTTTTTTGAGGACATAAAACTCCGCGCCAAGCCCGCGGCCTCGGCTCCCCTTGCCGCGTTGATGGCCCCCCGCGCCTTCGCGGCCTTCGACGCGTTTTCCCGTCGGGCTTCCCTGTTTTGCGCCGGCGCCACCCCCGCCGCCGCGCTGAAAAATCTCGCAAAAATCAATCTGCCACCCGCCCGCAAATCCGGGACGCTCCTTAATACACCGGCCGCCCCGTCGACGTCTTTGCCTGATTTCACGCCGACATCCTTCGCGCGCGCCGTGCGCGCGGTTAAAAATTACATTTCCTTCGGCGACATCTTTCAGGCCAACATCGCGCGCCGCTGGCGGATGTCCCTGCCGCCCTCGGCCGACGGGCGGGCGATGTTCCTGACGCTCCGGCGCATTAATCCGTCGCCCTACGCCTGCTATCTTAAGTTCGGCCCGACCGAAATAATATCCTGCTCCCCCGAACTTTTGGTCCGCGTTCGCGGCCGCATCGTCGAAACCCGACCCATCGCAGGCACGCGGCCCCGCGGCTCCACACCTGCGGCTGACCATCGTCTATCCGTCGCCCTGCTGGGCAGCCCCAAAGAACGCGCCGAGCACATAATGCTTGTGGATCTTGAACGCAACGACCTCGGCCGCGTCTGTCTGCCGTCGACGATTTGCGTCGACGAAAAAATGTCGCTGGAATGGTATTCCCACGTCACCCACATCGTTTCCAATGTTCGCGGAAAACTCAAAAAAAACATTTCGCGCCGCGATATCCTTCGCGCAATGTTTCCCGGCGGCACCATAACCGGCTGCCCGAAAATCAGATCAATGCAAATCATCGACGAAGTCGAGCCCGTCTCCCGCGGCCCGTACTGCGGCTCCGCCGGATGGTTTTCTCCGACGGGCGATATGGAACTTAACATATTGATAAGAACAATAATAAAGACCCCGCGCCTCGCCGAATTTTACGCCGGCGCCGGCATCGTCGCCGACTCAAATCCCCTGCGCGAATACCGCGAAACATCTCACAAAGCCCGCGCTCTCGCCGAAGCGCTCGGCGTTAAACTATTGGATAAAGGACGTGAAGCGTGAAGCGGGAAGCGTAAATCGTGAAGGGTGAAGAGTAGTTTTCCTTTAACCCTTCCCCTTTACCCTTCACGATTTACGTTTTTTCTTTTCGTAACAACTTCGTAACAATTATTTTGTATAAATACTTGTGTTCGGACTCATCGG
>PHAN01000020.1:0-38843 GCA_002841695.1 Elusimicrobia bacterium HGW-Elusimicrobia-1
CCGATGAGTCCGAACACAAGTATTTATACAAAATAATTGTTACGAAGTTGTTACGAAAAGAAAAAACGTAAATCGTGAAACGTGAATGGTGAAGGGTTAAAGGAAAACTACTCTTTCCGCTTCACTCTTCCCTCTTCCCGCTTCACGCTTCACGCATTATCTCACCTGCCGCACATTCCGGCGAAATCGCAGTACTGGCAATACGCTTCGTCATCGTCGTCGGCGGCGAACGGCGCGGCGGGGTCGTGAATTTCGGCGAGAAGATTTTTTAAGGACGGCAGAAAGATTTTCTCAAGCGCTTCCGACGGCTCGGACTTATCAAACACCTCGTCTTCCTTTATATCTTTGAGCGAGTAGTATGCCGCGCGGGGAGGAGCGACATTTTTGGCTTTGGAATAAAGCCACGAATACAGCGGAAGTTGAAACGACCTTATGAGTTTTTTCATTTCCTTGCGGGATTCAAGAGGCGATGAAAGTTTTTTCGACGGCACGGCGTAGGCGCCGGTTTTATAGTCGATGAGCCACGTTTCGGCCCCCCGCGAATCGACGCGGTCGATGCGCCCGCCGATTTTTACTTTGCGGCCGGCGGAGCCGACAATCAAATCTCCCGCGACTTTTTCCTCGGCGGCGATAATCTTAAAATCTTCGTCGCGACGGGATTCGGATTTAATCGCCTGATTAAGCCGATGTCTCGCCACTTCGCGCACCAGATACGCCTCGCCGCGCGACGGGCCGAGATGTTCCGCCGCTTTCTCGTCGATAATTCTGTCGAGCGTTTCTTTGGCCGACGGCGAACCGAGCGATTTTTTGTCGGGGAACATCCCGAAAAACTCTCTAAGGACTTCGTGCGCGAACTCGCCTATGCCGGCGGCTTCCAACTCGCCCGAAAAATCTTGAGTTTCGCGCAAACGCAGAACCGACGCGAAGTAAAACGCCGAGGGGCAGCGCATATATCTGTCGATGGAACTGGGCGAAAATGTCATAGAGTCGAGTATCGACAGACATTTTTCGCTCTTGGGGACGGAGTTTTTAGGCGGAGGCGACGCCGACGCGTTCACGCTGACCGCCTCGACGATGTCCTTCTGCCCGACGGCCACCGCGCCCGCGCGCTCGCGTTCCCAAATTATTTCCTCGACGTAGCGGCTTCTGGATTCGCGGCCGCCCTCGCGGTAAACGAGGTGCGCCTCGCGGGCGGAGTTTACGAGTGTCATAAAGTTTTTTCTTATCGTCTTTTCGCGGTCTCTGTACGTCGGAAGTCCCAGGGATTTTTTGAGCGGAGCGGGCAGCAGAGAATCGAATCTTGAAACACCCGGCAAAACGCCTTCGTTGACGTCGAGAACTATGATTTTTTCGAATTTAAGATTGCGCGCCTCGAGCATTCCCAGCAACTGAAGTCCTTTAAGAGGAACACCCGGAAAGGGAACCGTAGCCGCCCCTACGACGGAACGCAGCACATCGTAAAGAGAGGCGCGGGACATTTTCTCGGAGGCGGCGGCGGAACGCGACACACCTTCCAATAAACGCTCGTATCCGACGAAGAACTCCGAAGCGAACGGATACGCGCGCGAGGCCGAAGTCGCCGCGAATATGTCGAGAAGCCGCAGAAATCCTCCGGAGATTTCGCCCGGCGTGGACGCCCGCTCGAACGGCGCCGCCAGCGCGGCGTGAGCGCGGCGAAGCGATTCACGGCGTGACGCGGGAGCGGCGGCCTCTATATCGGAAAGCGAGGCGTGATGAGTTTTTATGCGGGATTTTTTCGACGCGGACGAAACGGCGGCGTGCGTTTGCTCCGGAGATTCCCCGTCGAAAAACATGGCGCGCACGTAGGGGTGGGACATCAGCCGCCTGTATTCGGCCACAAGGTAACCGCCTTCGGAGGAACGCGTTTCCTGAACTCTTATGACGAGATCGAAAAATGAATTGATGCCGGAGCGGGACAGCGGGTAACCCAGCGAGACGTTGTATTCCGCGTCGAATCTCCCCAGCGCTTCCGTCAACAGCGGCACAAGGGCTTCCGCGCGCGGAATGATGACGGCGGTGGAGCGCGCATCGAAACCGCGGGACAGTATTTCGGCGACTTTTTTAATCTGGGAATGAGTGTCGAAAGCGCGGTAAAGTTTGACGCCGGAGGAATTCCACGACGACGGCGGCTCGTAGGAGACCTCCACGACGCGCGCGCCGCCCGACGACAATCGCGCCAGAAGGCGGGTTTCCAAAACGGTAAGGTCGGAAAATCCGCAAACGTAAAAAACATCGACGCGCGGAAAATGTTTGGAGACGTCGAGGCCGCGCGACGAGGCGGCAAAGGCCATAGGGCGGGTCATAAGACCCAGCCGCGACAACTCGGCCGCGTAGGCGTCTCTTATCGACGGAAGACGGTCGACCACCTCGGCGAGATTTTGCGGCATACCTTCGGCGGACATCGACTTTACCCTCGATAAATCGAGCGCGGCCATATCGATTTCATCGACGGTCTCAAGCAGACGGCGGCCCCACGCGGCAAACTCTCCGAAATCGCGCGGAAAAATCTTTACGCCCGAGGAACCCGCCGCGCGAAACAGCGCGAAGATTCTGTCCAGATAGGAAGCCGGTGCGGCGCCCGGCAAAAGATTGACAGCCGCGCGATCGGCCAGATCGTTTATCGACAGAAGAACCGGCGGCGCGAACGGCGATTTGACTTCGGCGCGAAGCCGGTCTACAAGATAGTACAGCGGCCGGCGGTTCGGGAATATCACCGCGCTCGACGAGAAATCGCGCGGCGCGGCGGACCCTGAGCTATGTTTGTCGGCCAGAATCATTGCCGCCAAATCGTCGATGAGGTCGCCGCCCTGAGGAACGGTTATTCTTTCGGCGGATGATTTCTTCATAGCACGGCCGCGTCCACGTTCGCGACAACCCCCGACGCCGCGCGGCCAGAAAGCAGATAATTTCTGAGCGCTGCCGACGGCGCGGAGTATTTTATCATTACCTTGTATATGTAATTGCCCCTGAGCCGTTTTCTTGGCCCCGGCGACGGTCCCAGCGCCTCGACGCCCTCGGCGGCAAGCGCGTTGAGACCTTCGACGGCCCTGACGGCCGCCGCGAAAACTTTCTTTTCATTTTTCCCCGCGAAGGTCATCGCCGCGAGGCCTCCGTAGGGCGGATATCCGAGTTCTTTTCTGGCGGAAAGTTCGGCGGCATAGAAATCGCCGAAACTTTTGGCAAAAATATCCCCCGCGCCGGCCAGACGGGACGCCGGAAAAACCGCCAAACGCGCTCCCCCCGCGAAATCAGCGTATTCGGCGGCGCGCAGGAAAGATCTCTCGGCGGCCGTAAACTCGGGATGCGCCATATCAAGACCGGCGTCGGTTATCGCCACGACAAGAGTTTTTTTCTTCGTCAGATAGGGCGGGATGGGCGATGTTGTAACGATAAAATCCGCGTCCGCGACGTCATCGACATCGCTCGACAGCGATGAGACCGTCGCGACTTTGGCTGCGGGATAAAGCCGCTTAATCTCCGAGGCCATCCCGCCCGCGCCGAAAGACAGCGACTTGGCCTCCGACGAGCCGCACTTGGGGCAGCGCGGCGTCGCTCCGAAAGTTTTGGAGCAATACGGACATCTGAAATCCGCGACGCCGTTTGTTTCCACAAGAGACAAAGCCACGTCGCAGTCGGGACATTTGATTATGGCGGAACAAGCGCGGCAATAATAGCCGGATAAAGTGCCTTTGCGACCGGAGTGAATTATGGCCGATGAACCCACCGCGTAAGCGGCGTCAAGCATCGATGAGAGACGTTCGGATACCTGCGACGGACGGGAGAAATCCGCCGGGCGCTCCGTCTCAAAAGGCGAGGCGGAATATTCGGCAGGCATATTGACGGGACGTTTTAGTGCTCCGGACGAGAGCATTTCGAATATCTGCGACGAGAATACGAGGCCGCCGAACACGGCCTCTACGCCGTTTATGACGGAAGCGGCCGCCAGCGCGGCGTCGCGGGAAACGTAGTATGGCTTTCTGCCGTCTTTGTGGCCGTAATCGTAATCGCGCTCGATTATGATTTTTGAAAGTTTCGACGGGCGAAGGAAAACGGCCCGTCGCGCGCCGACGATAAAATGTCCGCCTCCCGAGGATATCTTCCCGAAAAAACTCTCAATGGCCGAAAGCGACGCCGCGGAGTTCCACTCTATCGGCGACAAATCGGCGAAACGAGCCAAGGCATAGCGCACGTCGGAAACGGCGGGCATAACCAGCAGCGCGCTTTCCCCCCGCGCCAGCGTTTCGGCGACGATTGCGCGATAGCTCTCGAAACGCTCCTCGAATTTCGCGCACACAACGGAAACCGGCGGGCGGTCTTTCTTCCGTGAAGCCGACCGCGAATGTTCAGCGCCCCGCGGCTCAAGCGCGGAAGAAAAAAGAGGGATCGTGATTCTTAAATCGGCCGGATACAGAAGGTCGCAGAAAACCGCCGGAGAGGCAAGGCAGCGTTCCGCCATATTTTCGGCGAAGCGAAGATTATCCGCGTCCAGCACAGGTTTATCGTCGATAACCGACAAAACGCTTTTCAGGGCGGATTCCCCGAACGCGCTTTTTTGTTTTTCCTTTAACACGTAACCGCGGCGACGGGAACGGCCGAAAGGCGCTTCGACCCGTCTTCCGACTAACGATAAATCACCGGGGGTCTCTTTTGCGGAATCGGCTCCGACGATATAATCGAAAGGTCCGTAAGGCGGGGCGTTAAAAACCACTTCAATAATCATAAATGCCGGCCGGAGTATGAAAAGTTTTTATTTGCGACGCGGAAGAAAAGTCCGCGCGTCAATCCACCACTTTTTTTATGTATGTGCCCGGATAGTAGAACCCGAGTATGTCGCGGTAATTCCTGCCGGAGTCGGCCATACCCTTGGCGCCCGCCTGGCACATCCCGACACCGTGTCCCCAGCCCTGTCCGCGGAATTCGAAGGAGTCCCTTCCGCGCACAATGGCATCGAGCTTGGTGCTTTTCATTTTCCACGAGTCCACGGCCAGACGGAATTTTCCCGCTTTTACGACGAGCGACCCGCCGGAATGAATTACTTTGATGAAACGCGCGCGGCCGGATACGTTTCTGGATACCACTTCAAGCGAGCGGATTTTCCCTACTTTGTATCCCGCGGCATTCAGGCGGGTTCGTATGTACGCCTCATCTATAACTGAACTCCATTTGAAATGCCTGTACCATCCGCAGTGAGGACATTTTTTGGCGATAAGATAAGTTATCGGAGAGCTTGAAACGTCCCAAACGTTGGACGGCTCCTCGGTATAGCCGCCGCAGGATGCGTGAAAAACAGTGTTGGCCGGTTCGCCCTTATCGTCCGCGAGAATCTCGCCCGCCGTCTCGACAACCGCCTTGTCCGTCGAGGAATGCTCGCCCGCCGCGCCGATGTAAACCTGGCAGTGCACCGTGGGGCACATATCGAATCCGTCTTTCGCGTGGCGGCCGGAATTCCGCCAGACAAATCCGCGGGCGGCGACCGCCTGGGCTTTGAGCGCTTCAAGCGGCCAGTCGTGACTCATTTCGGCCGCCAACACCCCTCTGACATAATTGTCTATGCCGAGTTCGTTTACGACCGTAAGACGCGAACCGGCGGCGGAAACTATTACGCTGTCGCGATAGTTTTTACCGTTTACTCTTACGAAACCATCGGACGAGGCGGGAGTAATTCTTAAGGGAGATGAATACGACTTGCCGTCGATAACCACTCTGCCGCGAACAGCCGTGACAAAATAATCGTCGCCTTTTCTGAAACGCGCGCCGACGGGATTTTGCATTTCGTAGAGCTTGTAATCGTCGCCGGCAAGATTGAAGCTGTCGACTTTTACTATGAGGCCCACGCGCACTATATCGCGGGCTTCGGCCGCCGAAAAAACCGATATCGCCGATGATAAAAGAAACATCGCGGCGACAGATGAGCGAAAAATCCGCGGGCGGTTTTTTGTCGTCATGATCATTTTTTTGTCGATGGCCTCAACCGCGCTTCCGCGCGGGCGGCGAGTTCGGCGGCGCGTTCCGCGGCGCTGGCCGGACATCCGCAGTATTTCTGGGAGTAGAGACCTTTTTGCCGGGCCATATTCTTGCCCTGATAATAAGCCGGACGGGAATCCAGATATAGAAATTCCGCGCCGAATTTCTTCGCGGCTTCGCGCGCCGCGGAAACCGCAAGTTCATGTTCCTGATAAGGGCTGGCAAGGAGCGTCGTCGAAAATGCGTCAAAATTCATTTCCGAGGCGGTACGCGCGACCTCGGAGATTCTCTTTTCGTAGCAAACCGCGCATCTTGCGGGTTTCGGCGCGGCAAGCGCGGCGGCAAAATTGCGGGAATCGGCGTCGACGGGCGCGGCAATGGTATCGACACCCTTCATCTCGTTGAACTTTATCAGA
Organism: Elusimicrobia bacterium HGW-Elusimicrobia-1; assembly: GCA_002841695.1. Taxonomy (NCBI): domain Bacteria; kingdom Pseudomonadati; phylum Elusimicrobiota; species Elusimicrobia bacterium HGW-Elusimicrobia-1. Next base: position 6,402 of record PHAN01000020.1, read on the forward strand.
GATTCCCTGCGAAGCGCGAGTTCCGCATCGGGACCGATATTGGGATTAAACCAAAAGCCGGTAACGTCGAAACCCGACGGTATTATTTCAAAAAATGACGCGGAGCAAATGGCGCAGCACTGATGAACGAGTATCTTTCGGGTCATTTTATTTGTAATTGTGTCATTTATCCACTCAGAACGTTTCCCATCCGGCGAGCCGCGGCATACCCGCCATTTTGTAGCGGGCGCATTGCAATGCGCCTCAATCGCGGAGTTACCATCCGCCCTGCACGGCGGCATAGCAATGCCGCCGCTACAAAAACTGAATCGCTTCGCCTCGCAATGACGATTTTTTTATTCCGGATATTTTCAGAAAAGTCCGTTTTTCCGTTCGGGAATTTGCAGCCCCAGATGGGCATAGGCCTTGTCGGTGGCCACGCGACCGCGGGGAGTTCTGGCGAGATACCCCTCCTGTATGAGAAAGGGTTCGTACACGTCGGAAACCGTGTCGGCGTCCTCGGAGACGGCAATGGCGACCGACTCTATTCCGACGGGCCCGCCCGAAAATTTCTGGGCGAGCGCCGACAATATCTTTCTGTCGGTATCGTCGAGACCGGCGGAATCGACGCCCATTTTATCGAGCGCCATGCGCGCCGTTTCTATCCCTATGATTTTTTCGGATTTTACTTCCGCGAAATCTCTTATTCGTTTGAGCAGCCGGTTGGCTATGCGCGGCGTTCCGCGCGAACGCGAAGCCACTTCCGTGGCGGCTGCGTCGTCTATGGCGGCGCCCAGTATTCCGCCGGAACGGAGCACTATCGCCTTGAGGTCTTCGGGAGTGTAGTATTCCAGATGCCCGACTATTCCAAAGCGTTCCCTCAGAGGTGTGCTCAGAAGTCCCGCGCGGGTGGTTGCCCCGACCAGAGTAAACCGCGGCACGGCCAGACGGAAAGTTCTTGCGCTGGGCCCCTGGCCGAGTATCACGTCGAGCTTAAAATCCTCCAGCACGGGATAGAGAGATTCTTCCACGAGATGCGTAAGGCGGTGTATCTCGTCGATAAAAAGCACGTCGCCTTCGGTCATATCGGAAAGTATGGCGGCCAAATCCCCCACCCTGGCCAGCACGGGACCGCTTGTGGAGCGAAGATTCACGCCCATTTCGCGGGAGATGATGTGAGCAAGCGTGGTCTTGCCGAGTCCGGGCGGAGAATAAAACAGACAATGGTCGAGCGGCTCTTTTCTTTTATGGGCGGCGGCAAGATACACTCTTAAATTTTCCTTGAGAGCGTCCTGACCGACGAACTCGTCGAGAGTGGGCGGCCGCAGAGCGTTTTCGTAGAGGATTTCGGTCTCGGCTGCCGGCGTGTCGGAAGGGACATTCTTTTTGGGTTTGCCGTTTGTCATAATATTGCTCCGTTGCGGCCGTGTTCGGCCTGAGCGTTAAAACAAAAATTTAAGAGCAGCGCGCACAAGACGCTGCGCGTCGGGAGATGACTCGTCGCCGGACGATATTATCGACGATACGGCTTCGTCGAGCGCCAAGCGGGCCGCGCCCTCGCGGTATCCCAGGGCGATAAGAACGGCGAGCGCTTCCGAGCGGGCCGTAGCGCCGGCGAAACCCGGAACATGCCCCGTCTGACGCCCGGCCCCGCCAATATCGAGCGACTCTATTTTTTGTTTCAGGGCGACTATCATTTTTTCGGCGGTGGGCTTTTTGAAACCGAAGATTGTCGTCAGCGCCGAAGAGTCCCTGCATTCGACAGCTTTTTTGAAATCGGCCGGAGATTTTTTTATTTTGTCGAGATATTCCAGCGCCTTTTTCGCCCCGGTTCCGGGAACGTCCCTCAGGAGCGAGAAGATGTCCTGTTCCGTCACGGAGGCGAATCCGTAAAGGGTTGTCCCCCCGCCGTACATCGCCGTGGATTCGCTTATGTAAAGCATGGCCTCGCCTCCGACGGCCGGCAGCTCGACGGCCGTCGACGGCGCGACGAATATCCGCCATCCTATGCCCGACGCTTCCAAAACGACCGAAGAGGACGTCTTTGCGATTATCCTTCCGTTTATGGACGCTATCATCGGTATCTGCCTCTCGTATAGTAATGACACAGAGCGACGGCCGCCGCGTCGGCGGCGTCGTCGGGCGTGGGCGGCTTTGAAAGCCGCAAAATCGTTTTTATCATCGACTGCATCTGACTTTTCGACGCCGAGCCGTACCCCGTAAGTGTTTTTTTCACGCTTACGGGATTGTACTCAAAAACCTCTATCCCCCGCCCCGCGGCGACGGCTATCACGGCTCCGCGGGCCTGCGCCACCCGCAGCACCGACGCTGACTTCTTCATAAAGAAAAGTTCTTCGACGGCCATCGCCGTCGGGCGCCACGTGTTTATTTTACTTTTGATTCCGGCCGTCAGAGAAGCGAGCCGCGCGTCGAGCGCGTCGGAAGCGGGCGTCTCGATGACGCCCAACCCCAGACATTTCGGCGATTGCGACGGGGCGGCCGCTCCGTCGGGAACTTCAAGGGCGCACCAACCCGTCCGCGCCAGGCCGGGATCTATACCCAATATTATCATACGCGCGACAACCTTCCCGATGTCTTTGCCCGGTGTCCGGAGACGTCAGCCCGCATCGGCGATTCTCCCCATATCCTCTTTTGAAATATCGAAGTTCGCGAAGACGGTTTTAGTGTCCTCGGAGTCCTCCAGTTCTTCCATCAGTTCCAGCATTTTTCTGACGTCGTCGCCGCGAAGTTTTATGAACGTGGACGGCTGCATCGAGACCTCGGCGGTCTCTACGGGTATTTTTTTCGCCTCGACGGCCGCTTTGACTTTTTCAAAACCGGCCGGCGCGGTGATTATTTCATAAACGTCGTCGTCTTCCGTGCGGACGTCGTCGGCGCCGGACTCAAGCGCCACGGAAATTATTTCGTCTTCGGCGACTTTGCTTTTATCCACGGCGATATATCCTTTTTGGGAAAACATCCACGCCACGCATCCGTTCTCGCCGAGGTTGCCGCCGTGGCGGGCGAATATCCTTCTGAACTCCGAAGCCGTCCGGCTGCGGTTGTCGGTGGCGGCCTCGACGATGACGGCCACGCCGCCGGGTCCGTATCCCTCGTAGGATATTTCATCGTAAGTCACGCCGGGCAGTTCGCCCGTGCCTCTCTGGACGGCTTTCTTGATATTGTCCAGCGGCATATTCGCGTCGCGAGCGTCGTCTATGGCTTTTCTTAAGCGCGCGTTATGCTCCGGATTGCCTCCGCCCATTCGCGCCGCAATGGTTATTTCTTTTGTCACTCTGGTAAAAACCTTGCCGCGCTTCGCGTCGATAATCGCCTTCTTGTGTTTTATCCCTGCCCACTTGGAATGACCTGACATAATGTCCTCTCTTTAATTTGAGTCAATTGAAAAACCCCCGTCATTTGTCATTCTGAGTCCTTCGCGATGTCATTCTGAGCGAAGCGAAGAATCTCAGTTTTTCGCTCAGGATAAACTCCGCGAAGAATCTCGTTTCCCGACGACAAACGAGACCCTTCACGGAGCATGCCCTGAGCCAAAGCGAGACCCTTCGTTTCACTCAGGGTGACAAAAGCGTATGATTCCGTCTTAAGTTTTTCCGCCGCCATGGCATTGGACGGGTCGCGTCTCAATATCTCGCGCCACTGCGCCGACGCATCCCGGACGCGCCCCTGTTTTTCGCAGGCGAGCGCAAGATTTATTCTGAGCGAAACATTGTCCGGACGGGCGGCCGACAATGTCTCGTAAATGCCCGACGCATCGGCATATTTTCCGGATACGTAATAAACGTTGGCAAGATAAAATTTAGCCCTGAAACTTCCGGTGTGACGGCGCGTCAGTTCGAGCGCGGCTTCGAGCGCGTCGTCGTATCTGCCCGCCGAAGTCAACGATTCCACGCGGCGGAGTTTCGATTCAAAATCGTCGGCGGGAATTTTTATGCCCGACGTGCGCGACAGATTTTCGAGATTCCTTCGAGCCACGGCGAAGTCGGGGTCGATTGCCAATGCCTCGGCATAATAGGACGCCGCCTTGCGGACATCGCCTGTTCTTGTGAGCAGATAACCGAGGTTATTCAATATGTCGACGGAGCCCGGGAAAAATTCCCGCGCGCGCCCGAAAAGCGCGGCGGCGGCGCGGATGTTCTCCGGAGTAAGATCCGCAAAATAAATACTGCCCAGCGCCGCGTAAGAATCCTGCGATTGCGGATTTATCGCCAGCGCTCTGGAATAATTCACAATGGCGTCCTGTCTGCGTCCCGCCTGATTGTACACGGTGGCCATATTGAAGAATATCTCGTCGTAACCGGCGTTGGCGCGTAACGCCTCTTCGTATGCCGAAAGCGCTTCTTGGCGCCTGCCGAGACGCGCGTAAACGTTGGCCAGTTCATAATTATTGTTGACCTCGAACCGCTGATAGCGGTGCGCCCGCTCAAGGTGCGGCAGCGCCGAGGCCACGTCGCCGCGCTTGGCGAATTTAAATCCCGAGAAGTAATTTATTTCCCCCTGAAAATTTCTGTAATACTTTACGACCGTAAGCGCGCCCGCCGCGATGAGAACCGCGACTATACCCTTGCGAACGGCTCCGGTCAGCGGAATCTGACGCCGCCGGATTCCGGCTTCGGCCGACAGCGAACCGACAACCCACCAGTAAAGAAACGCGGGCACGGCGAAATGAAGAGAAACGTTCATCAGATTGTCGACGAGCATCCCGACAACTCCGGCCAGCATACCCGCCATCATAAGCCGTTTTGCCCCTTCGCGCGCGCGAACGGCCGCAAGACCCGCGGCGAAGACGGCGGTCAGCATCCACAAATATATTCCGAATCCGACGATGCCGGTCTGCGAAAGTATTTCGAGTATTTCGTTGTGAGTGTTGTTGGCGTGCGTCCGCCAATTTCTGTACGTCTCAAGAAAAAGATACTTGCCTTGGTAATACGGATAGAAAAGCTCGAAAAGTCCCCACCCCCGTCCGAGTACGGGATTGTCCGACGCCATATGCCACGCGCACGACCATATCAACATTCGTTGATGAAGCGGCCCGTAAGTTGCGCCCGAGTGGGGTTTCATCTCGGCAAAACGCTCATAGACCGCCGGCACGTATTTTTCGGAACTCCTGGGATGAGGCCAGAAAAGCAGCGCAACCGCCGCAAAAGCGGCCAGCAGCGCAAGGCGTTTGCGCGAGCGCGCGTTAAAGACCATCCCTCCGCCGAGGACTAAAAATATTGCCAGCGCCGCTACGGCTCCCGTCCACGACGAGCGGGTAAGCGTGACTATAAGAGAAACCGAGTAGACGACTATGCAGACAAAATACGTCCGGGCGCCCGCTCCGTCTTCGGCCGAAAGGTAGCGGGCCATCGCCATAGGCAGAAGAACCACCAGAAACGACGACAGGAAGTTGGGATTGCCGAAACTCGAAACCGAACGTCCGCCGAAAGGATTGAGGGCCGTCGCCCATATCATCTCGAATCCCAGAAACTGCATTACGCCGTAAAGCGCCGCCACGAAACCTACGAAAAAAAATACCGAGCGGAATCGCCGGGCGTTATTCTCGTCGATAAAATTGAGCGGGATGTAATAAACCAATACTACGTTCGTAAGCGCAAAGAGCCATCTCTTGAGACCTTCGGAGTAAGACGAGTACCACAGAAAGGCGTCGGAACGGACGGCGGCCAGATTGAAAAGCCATGTGAACGTCGCAAACGCGAAAAAAACGACAACCGGAATATCGAACGCTCCCGTCGTAAAAGTAATTTTGGAGTCCTTCAGCGAGCGGTAAAGAAAAAGCATCCAGAGTATTACCGTGGCGGCGTTCAAGAAAACTATCTGGAAATAATACGGATTGCGCGTCAGGTTCGTAAAAAACACCAGCGGCGAGACAATCAACATCAGATAGATAAGAATTTTTTCCGTTTTTGTCATAGTTCGTCAAAAAATAAACTCTATTGCCCTCCGACGGCCCGGACAGCGTCGGGATCGTTGGGCGACACATCGCGCACCTTGCGCCACATACGGACGGCCTCCGACGGGCGTCCCTGCTGGGAGTACATCGAAGCCAGGTTTTTGAGCGCCTGCAAATTCTGCGGCCATATCGAAGCGGCGAGAGCGTAATACTCTTCGGCCTTGCGGAAATCGCGCGACAAATATTTAAGATTGCCCAGATTCATATAAGTTTCGCTGAACTCGGAGGCGCGGCGCCAGCTCCAGTCCTCGGGATACATCGAATGGTGAGTTCCCCTGTGGCTTACGCACCAGTCCGGCACAGTAATGGCGGGACGCCCCGTCTTTTTTGCGACCCATTCTTTTTCGTCGGAGCCCGGTATGAATATATCCTTGGCGGCATAGATATGTCGCCAGTATGTCTCTTCGGCTTTGTCAATTTCGCCCCTCTGAATATAAACCCAGGCCATACGATAATAATTCTGGGCGAACACCGGATCTATGGCGTGATATCTCTCGAATTTGTATATGGCGCGATCCCATTCTTTGCGGGCGCGGGTCATATCGCCCGTCTGCCTGTAATAATCGCCGAGTTTCAGATGGACAAGACCGGCTTGATGATAGGACTGCACGTAATTGGGCGCCAGCGTCCAGACGTCTCCGTACTTGGAGATGGACCGTTCGGGATCCACTCTGCCTTTAATGCCGGACATTATTCCGCTCCACGGCTCGTCGGTTTCCACGTCTCCCCATTCGGGATGAAAATCGCGGTTGATGTTAAAGCGGTCGTTATAAACGTTGCCCATAAAATAGTGAGTCATTATGAAACCGAAATTATTGCGCGTGACCTTGTTGTAAAACGTGAGCGCCTCCGGCCAGCGTCCCTGTTTGGAAAACGATATGGCAATGTTGTGATAAATGTCCGCCGTGAAGAATCCGTAGAAAACGTTTATCGCCCAAATCGCCGGGACTATCAACAGAAGTTGTATCGCCCTTCGCATATTCAGCGCAATGGGATTGCCTTTCAATAACGGCGGCGGCGGATTGTCGGGCATGGGATTGTGAATTATCAGCGCGCCTATCGAACCGATGATAAACCACAGCATTACGCCGCTGGACACAAATCTTAAACTCACGCACACGGCGTTGTGCGCGAGCATACCCGCAAGGGCCGAGAGCAATCCCCACATATAATATGCCCTGGCGTCGGGATTCTTAGAGCGGTCGTCCGCCCCCGAAAATATCCTCATCCCCTTGAAACCGCCTATAATAAAAACCCCGAGCAGCCATAAGAAAATACCGAAACCCGCGATGCCTTCGTCGTACAAGATTTCAAGATATTCGTTTTCGGGATGATCGCTTTCCGTGTTGTGCTTGCCTTCGATGTAAAATATCTGAGGACGCCTGTACGACGGGTATGTGACGTAGAAAGACCCGATTCCGGTGCCGAGCGCCGGGTTTGTGTTTATCATCTCCCAGCAGGAAAGCCAGGTGTAAACCCTGAACTTTATCGAATCGGTTCTGGCGATTGTCGCTTTGTACGTCATAAAACCGGTTATCAGCAGAACCACCGACAAAACCAGCAGAATATTTTTCTTTATTCGCTCCTTATTGAAGTGCGCGAAATAGGTCAAGCCCAACAGACAAAACGCCGCAAAGCCGGCGGCGTAGCCGAGCCACGCGCCCTTGGAATACGTGACGATTACGTTGAACGTAATCATGAGCCAGAGTACCAGAAGATACGGCTTGCGCGTCTTGATGTAGAGCGCCAGCGTAAGAGGACTTGTCACGGCCAGGAAGTCGCCGAAGAAGTTGGGATTGCCGAAAGTGGAGAATATCCTGTAACTGAATGCCTGCCGCCAGATGAACGGATCCAGTCCGGGCTCGGGATTCGGCGGAAAAAACTTGCCGTCGAGGAATTGCACGATGCCGTAAGCCGCCGATACAAACGCGGCGGCGAGCACCCACTTAATAAGTTTGTCGACGGAACGGCGATCGGAGAAATCTTTCATTATTATCATCGCCAGCGCGAAATAGACGATGCGCCTTATGAGTTCGTTGCCGGACGCCCACGGAAACGGCGAGCGGAAATATGAAATCACCGCCGAGGCCATGAACATTGCGACGGGAAGAGTCAGAATATTGTTATCCGCAAAAAACTTCCAGGAGTTTTCCTCCAATATTTTTATGAGAAAAAAAGTCAGCAGGGCGGTGCCGCCGATCTGGGTGATGGTTATTTTTATCTGGGCGGAATCGTAAGTTTTCAGGTAAAACATTATCGCCACCAGAAAAAGAAAAACGGGCGTAAGGGTTACGATCGCTTTACCCAGCGAGTTTATAAGACCTGCCGACGGCGAACCGGCGTAACCGTGCGAATTTTGCGATGTCGGTGTTTTAATCATAGTTTCATCCTCACAGATGCCAGATGTGTCGAGCCCAATTCGCTGCGCGGCTGCCACGCGTAATCAAAATCGAAGCCGTTAAGACGCAACCCGAAGCCCGCCGATATTCCGGAGAGTAAATAATCTCCCGTGTCGTATTCGCGAAAAGAATGCCTGTATCCCGCGCGGACGTCGAAACTATCGACCACGGGGACTTCCAATCCGAGTTTGGCCTCGCCGAAACCCTGCAAATCGTATTCCCCCTCGACGGCAAACGCGACGCGGGAAGTTTTGGCGAGTATGGAAATATACGCGCTCGAAGGCAGCAAGTAGCCGCCCGAAAAAGCCGCGCCGACGTTGCGCGCGCCCAGAAAAAACATCGAGCGCGCGTCGATAATTTCCATCAGCGCCACGTCGGCGGCGACGCCGTAATAGGATTCGGAATATAATTTTTCTACGATAAGTTTGGACGAAACGCCGAAATACGTCGTGTCCTGAATATGTCCGGCGTAGAAGCCGCCGAAAGATCCGGAATAAGTGGCGAAATCGCCGTCGTCGGCGTACAGATAGCTTCCGGCGGAGGCCGGCGCCAGCGTGCGACGCTGCGAGGTCGTCAGCGTATTGAGGGCGAAACCCGCCGCCGAGCCCGAATTAGAATCCCGCAAAACGCCCGCGGCGGCGAATGTCGCCGCGGATCCGTCGAGACGGCTTGCTCCGGAAAAAGCCGCTTCTCGACGCTTGGAAAGAAACGCCAGCGATGGATTCTGGATTATACCCAGCGGCTCCGGATTAAAAAATGAATTGACCTCGCCCAAAGACACGTGACGGGGCGAGGCGGGACTCTTCAAAAATCTGAATATCGAAGTTTCGGCGGCGGAAACGCGGGCGGCAAGAAAGCCCGATAACAAAACCGCCGCGGCAAAAGAATACAATCCGGCACGCCTCATTTTCTGCACATTTCCCTCAAGGATTCGAGTTTTCGCATCGCTCCGCCGGAATCTATGGATTGTTCCGCGAGTTTTACGCCGGAGGCAAAATCCGGCGCGCGTGACACCGCGACCAGAGCCGCCGAAGCATTTATGAGCACTATGTCTCTTCGCGGGCCTTTTTCGCCTTTCAGCACGGCAAGTATTATCGAGGCGTTTTCCTCCGAATCGCCGCCCTTTATGTCTTCGGGGTTGGCGCGTTTCACGCCGAAATTATCGGGCGTGACCCTGTACGTCCTTACGCCGCCGCCGGAGAGTTCGGAAACTCTTGTGACGCCGGTTACGGAAATCTCGTCGGTGGAATCCATCCCGTGCACCACGAAAGCCCTGTGCGCGCCGAGTTTTCCGAGCACCATCGCCAGCTTTTCGGTCAATTCGGGAGCGTAAACTCCCAGAACCTGCACGTTTGCCGAAGCGGGGTTTGTAAGCGGCCCCAATATGTTGAAAATAGTTCTTATGCCTATCTGCCGTCTGGGGCCGGCGGCGTGCTTCATCGCCCCGTGCATTACGGGCGCGTAAAGAAATCCTATTCCGACGACACGAAGACATTCCTCGACTTTTTCCGGCGTGACGTCGAGATTCAATCCAAGTTTTTCCAGAACATCGGCCGAACCGCAGGCCGATGACACCGCGCGGTTGCCGTGTTTTGCCACGGTTACTCCGGCGCCGGCCACAACGAATGCCGTGGCGGTGGAAACATTGAATGTCTTGGTCTTGTCCCCTCCGGTGCCGCAGGTATCCACAATGGTTTCGTCTTCGACGTTTATCTCGTCTCTGTCTATACCGACAGCGGTCGCTCCGTCGGAAACGGCATGGCGGCGCACTCTAATCTTTACGGCTTTTTCGCGCATGACGCGGGCGCAGCCGGTGATCTCGTCAACCGTTTCGCCTTTCATCCGCAGAGCCACCGCGAAAGCGGCTATTTGCGCGTCGGTGGCCTCCTGCGACATAATTTCACGCATAACGTCGGCGGCCTGCCGCTCGGTAAGGTCTTTTTTATCAACGAGAAGTTGTATGGCCTCTTTTATCATTTTGAAACCCCCGCACCCGGCACGGCGGCAAGAAAATTCCGCACGATTTTTTTACCGTCGACGGTAAGTATCGACTCCGGATGAAACTGCACGCCTTCCAGACACGCGCGGCGCGACGGGCCGTAGAAACTTTTTTTAAGACGAAGCCCCATTATCTGGCCGTCGGGAGCCGTCGCCGAGATTTCAAAACAAGCGGGCAGAGTCCGTTTTTCCACCACAAGGGAGTGATATCTGGTGGCCTCGAACGGATTGGGAAGTCCACTGAAAATAGTTTTTCCGTCGTGCGAGATGGGCGACGTCTTTCCGTGCATAAGCTTCTTTGCCCTTATCACGCGGGCGCCGAACGCGGCGCCTATCGACTGATGCCCCAGACAAACCCCGAACAGCGGAACGCGGCCGGCAAAATGCTTTATTGCCTCCACGGAAATGCCCGCTTCGGCGGGCGTGCACGGACCGGGCGAGACCACGATGGCCGCGGGCCGCAATTTTTCTATGTCTCCGACGGATACATCGTCGTTTCTGACGACTTTGACGCGAGGCGACATCTCGCTTATGTACTGCACGAGATTATAAACGAAGGAATCGTAATTATCTATGACAAGTATCATTATCGGCTCCGCAGTCCGCGGGCAAGTTCCAGCGCTTTGAACAATGCCCGCGCCTTGTTCTGCGTCTCGCGCAGTTCTTTCGACGGCACGGAATCGGCGACTATTCCGGCGCCCGCCTGCACGTAGGAAACCCGCCCTTTTCTGATTATGGTTCTTATCGTTATGGCGGTGTCCATATTGCCGTCGTAGGAAAAATATCCCACGGCTCCGGCGTAAGGGCCGCGGGCGGAGGGCTCGAGCTCGTCGATAATCTGCATTGCCCTCACCTTGGGCGCGCCGGTGACGGTTCCCGCCGGAAAGCACGCGCGGAAAAGGTCGAACGCGTCCGCCGAAGGTTTAAGTTCGCCGGTGACTGTCGAGACCATATGCATAACGTGCGAATATTTTTCTATCTGCATCAACTCCGACGTCTTTACCGTCCCGGGTTTGCATACCCTGGACAGATCGTTTCTGCCGAGATCGACGAGCATTATGTGTTCGGCGCGTTCCTTGGGGTCGCGCAGAAGTTCGGCTGCCAGCGCCGCGTCCCTCGCGGGATCCCCCGATCTGGGACGAGTTCCGGCTATGGGTTTGGTGATAGCGGCCGAACCCTCTTTTCTGACGAGGATTTCCGGCGAAGACCCTATGACGTAAAAATCGCCGAAGCGGAAAAAATACATGTACGGCGACGGATTTATCATCCTGAGCGCGCGATAAACGTCGAACGGAGAAGCCGACGTATCGCTCTGAAAACGCTGCGAAAGGACGACCTGTATGACGTCGCCCGCCCTGATGTAGTTTTTAGCGCGCGCTACGGCGGCCATAAATTTCGCGGGAGACGTGTTCGACACTATCTTTTGCCGCGCGCGGCGGCGGTCAGACGCGAACGGGGTCTGAGAAAAAACGGACGGGGACTCGATTTTTTTTATCACGGCGTCTATGCGCCGGCAGGCCGAGGCGTATAGTTTTTTCGTCGGGCGGCGGCCGCCGCGAAGATCGACGCAGGCCACGACCTGGATACTGTGAAACAGATGGTCGAACACTATCATGCCGTCGGTAAGAAAGAATATCGCTTCCGGAAGTTTGAGGTCGTCGCGCGGACTGTCGGGCAGATTTTCAAACTGTCTTACGACGTCGTACGAGCAGTACCCGACGGCGCCGCCCCAGAACCTGGGCAAACCTTCGACACGCGCCGGTCTCACGGTTTCCAGACGGGCGCGCAGGGCATCCGTCACGCCGTCGAATTTTCCCCGGGTGATTATTTCGGACGGCTCCGGAATAATGAACGAGTACCTTCCCCATCGCTCGCCGCCCTCTACGCTTTCAAGCAGGGCGCAGTGCCTGTGAGAATGCGCCGTTTTGGCAAAACAGGAAACCGGCGTCTCAAAATCTCCCACTATCTTCCGGTAGACCGGAATAAAATTCGATTTCCGCGATAATTTTTTCAATTCGGCGTATGTCGGGCTGTACTGTCCGCCATCGGCCGAAAATCTTTCCGTCATTTCTTGGCTCCGGCGGCGCCGGTTATGGCTCCGTTTTCAATCTTTCTGAAAAAGCACGAACGCTCCCCCGTATGGCACGCCGCTCCGCCGAGCTGCTCGATTTTAACAAGCAGACAATCGGCGTCGCAGTCGACCAGAATCTCTTTTACGCGCTGGAAGCAACCAGAAGTTTCTCCCTTAATCCAGAGTTTCCCGCGCGAACGGCTCCAATAGGTGGCGTTGCCGGTTTTAAGCGTGGCCAACAGCGACTCGGCGTTCATATAGGCCACCATAAGGACGGTTCCGTCGGAAGCGTCCTGCGCGACCGCCGGTATAAGGCCGTCGGCGCCGAATTTCAGCAGGGATATCAATTCGTCTGTTTTCATTTTTTCTCCGATTTGTAGATTGTCCCGACAGGTCGCACGGACACTCCGCGCACGGCAAGATATTTTTTAAGTTTGCCGATTTTTATTTCTCCGAAATGGAAAAGCGAGGCCGCCAGACAGGCCGACGCGCCGCCCTTGCGAAACCCGTCGTAAAAATCTTTTTGGCAGCCGGCGCCGCCCGACGCTATCACGGGTATGCGCACCGCCCGGGAAACGGCCCCGGTAAGGTCGATGTCGTATCCGTCTTTTGTGCCGTCCCTGTCCATACTCGTCAGCAGTATTTCTCCCGCTCCGGATTTCTCGACGGAACGCGCCCAGCGAACGGCGTCTATGCCGGTCGGCGATCTTCCGCCGTGCGTGAAAACTTCCCATCCGTTTTTCGCGCCGCAGCGACGTTTCGCGTCGATGGCCGCCACCACGCATTGAGAACCCACGGCGGCGGCTGCCGCCTTTAGAAGCCGGGGATTTTCAACGGCGGCCGTGTTTATGGATACTTTGTCGGCTCCGGCCAGAAGAAGTTCTCTGACGTCGGAAACCTTTCTTACTCCGCCCCCGACGGTAAGCGGTATGAAAACGCTTTCGGCGGTGCGGCGAACCACATCCAGAAGAATCTTTCTTTTCTCGTGCGAGGCGGTTATATCCAGGAATACGATTTCATCGGCGCCGCCGGCGTCGTAACGCGCCGCGCATTCCACCGGATCGCCGGCGTCCCGCAGGTTCAGAAACTTTACGCCTTTGACGACTCTGCCGGCATTGACGTCAAGACAGGGAATTATTCTTACCGCGAGCAAGCCATCGCCTCCGCGAGAGTGAATTTTTTTTCGTACAGCGCCTTTCCGACGATTATGCCGGATATCCTCGGACTGTGCAGAGCGGTAATATTTTTAATGTCTTCAAGCGACGCCACGCCGCCCGAAACTATTATATCGACGGGCGACGACGCCGCCAGTTTCCGGTAGTACTCCGCGTCGACGCCTTCCAGCGTGCCGTCGCGCGAGACGTCGGTTACTATGGCTTCCCGAATGCCCATATCGAACGCGATTTTCAGATATTGCTCCACGGAAGAATCGACCGTCTTGCGCCATCCGTCGACGGCTATCCGTCCGCCGGACGTATCGCACGCAGCCATTATTCTGCCCTGATTTTCCTTCGCGGCCAGGAGGACTTCGTTCGGGGCGTCGGACATAGCCGTACCCATAAGCACGTAATCGAATCCCGCCGCGACGAGTTGTCCGGCGCGGGCGGCGGTTCTGACTCCGCCGCCAATCTCTATGGGAATTTTTACAGCCGAGCGCACCGCCTCTACGGCACGGACATTTCTTAGGGGTTCGCCGAAAGCGGCATCGAGATCCACCAGGTGTATTCTTCCCGCGCCGGACTTCTCCAGCGCGACGGCCACCGCCGACGGATCGTCGGAATAAAATACCGCGTCCTCGGCGCGGCCTTTTGTGAGCCGGACGCAGCGACCGTCTTTGACGTCGATAGCCGGTATTATCAAAATACCCATACGGTCAGGATATTCCCTCGACAAAGTTTTTGATTATCGCAAGACCGGCGTCGCCGCTTTTCTCCGGGTGAAACTGGCAGGCGAATGCCCTGCCAAAAGACACCGCCGAACAGAATTCCGCGCCGTAATCGCTTGAAAGAGCGGAGACCGACGGTGGATACGCTTTTTTTCTTTTACCTTCAAAAGCGGGAGCGTAGTAAGAGTGCACGAAATAAAAATAGTCCTTGTCGCTCAGATTCTTTACAACGGGCGGAGTCGGCAGTCCCGCCGCCGGCCGCGTAGTATTCCACCCCATGTGCGGCACAGGCAGTTTTGCGGAACTCGGAAATCTGCGGACATTCCCCGCAAGAATTCCCAGACCGCGCTCTTTTCCCTCCTGACTGCCGTCGAAAAGCAGCTGCAGCCCGAGACAAATGCCGAAAAACGGTTTACTGCCGATAAGCGTCGGCATCAATTTCCAAAGACCCTTGCGTTTCAGGTTGCCGACGGCGGCATCGAACGACCCCACACCGGGAAGCACCACGGCGTCTGCCGAGAATATTTTATTTTTGTCGTCGGAAACAGTAACCGAGGCGCCCATTTTTTCAAACGCCTTGGAAACGCTCCGGATATTGCCCATTCCGTAATCTATGACGCATACGCGCCGTTTTTTCTTCACAGTATTTTTTTTGTGGACGGCACGCCGCGGCGTCCGGGAATTCTTGCGGCCGCCTGAGCGAATGCCCTGGCGAAACCCTTAAAAACCGACTCGGCGATGTGATGATTCGTCTCGCCCGCCGCGTTTTTTATATGGAGCGTAATTCCCGACGACGAGACGAGCGCCTTAAAAAATTCTTTTATCAGAGAGTAATCGAACTCGCGGCCGCCCGCCGACGGACGCAAAAACTTTACATCGAAAGAAAGATGCGGCCTTCCGCTGAGATCTACGGCCACGTAGCTTATGGCCTCGTCCATGGGCATAAGAAAATTGCCGTATCTGGCGATTCCCGCCTTTTTTCCCAACGCCTCTTTGATGGCCGAGCCGAGCGTTATGCCCGCGTCTTCGACGAGATGGTGCGCGTCCACTTCGATATCGCCGGACGCGGCGACTTTTAAATCCGACGAAGAATGCTTCGAGAAAAGCGTAAGCATATGATCGAGAAAAGGCACCGACGTATCGACCGAGGATCTTCCGCGCCCGTCGATATCTATGGTTACGGTTATGCGTGTCTCGGCGGTATTTCTTCTTACTGTGGATTTTCTCATTTTTTCATCCTTTGCGCGGCAGCTCTCATGGACAAACTCCGCTCATGCCACACAAGACCTTCCGACGACGCCAAAATTCCGGCGGCGCGGTAAATCCTGCCGGCGGATTGCGACGGCGGCGCCTTCACGACGGACATTCTTTTAAGGAACGTGGCCGGCGAGAGCCCCGACGAGAATCTGGCCGAGGATGCCGTGGGCAGAACATGCGACGGCCCCGCGCAGTAGTCCCCGACGGCGGTCGGAGTGCCCGCGCCCAGAAATATCGCGCCGGCGTTCGAGATGGAATTCAGTAAAAGTGACGGTTTCGTAACCATAAGTTCGAGGTGCTCCGGAGCTATTTCGTCGACGAAACCGCAGGCCTTGCGGCCCGAAGCGACGCTGATTTTAACGCGGGAACGGTACTCCGACGGAATAAGCGCGCGGACGGCCGAAGCCAGACGCGACGTCGAAGCGAAGAGATATCCCACAGCCGACGGATCGTGCTCGACCTGCGCGCACAAATCGGCCGCGATCCACGAAGGCGGCGCCGAATCGTCGGCGATTATGGCCACTTCGCTGGGGCCGGCCAGCATATCTATGCCGACGTCGCCGAAGACCTGGCGCTTCGCCTCGGTGACAAAACTGTTGCCGGGACCCGCGATAATATCGGCGCGGGGGATGGTTTTTGTGCCGTATGCCGCGGCGGCTACCGCCTGCGCCCCGCCGGCCAGATAAATTTCGCTCACGCCCGAAACCCTGGCCGCGTAGAGCACCGCGGGCACGGCGTTGGGCGGCGGAGTGACGACATACACTCTTTCGACGCCGGCGGCCACCGCCGGCGCGGCGGTCATTATTACCGACGAAGGGTACGGATATCTTCCGCCCGGAACGTAGAGGGCGGCCGTTTTAACGGGTACAAACTTTTCAAAAATTTCGACCGCGGAACCGCGGCGACGGCCGGACGCGCGAGGCGCTTTTCTGATGCTTTCGGCGGCGCGGCGGGCGTACGCGCGCGCGTTCGACGCGGCGAAATCGATGGCTCTTTTAAGCTCCGGATCGAGTTTTGAGGCGGCTCCGTCGATGTCGGCGCGGCCGACGCGCATATCGGACGGGCTGAGCGAAATACCGTCGAACTTTTTTGTGTACGCGCACACGGCTTTGTCGCCGGAGGCGCGGACGTCCGAGATAATGCGGGAAACAATTTTATGAATATCCATAGGCGGATATTTTATCAAATTTTGTCGCAATGGCGGATAAAAGAAAACCGCCGCGAAAGCGGCGGATTATGCGGAAGTTTGTCCGCTGACCGGAAGGTGTTTAAATCAGGCGTGAACGCGCTTTACGCGCGCGCCCAGAAGACGCAGTTTACCGACGAGGTTTTCGTATCCCCTGTCGAGGTGGTATACGCGCAGAATTCTCGTGAGTCCTTTCGCGGCCAGACCCGCGAGCACGAGCGCGGCGCCGGCGCGCAAATCAGAGGCCATTACCGGGGCTCCCGAAAGCCCCTCGACGCCGGTAATACGAACGGTGTTTCCCGCGATATTCAGCGCGGCGCCGAGACGACTTAGCTCCGCGACATGCAAAAACCTGTTCTCGAAAACCGTCTCGGATATGCGCGAGGAACCCCGCGCCGCCGACATCAAAGCCATCCACTGCGCTTGAAGGTCCGTCGGAAAACCCGGATAAACCGCGGTTTTGACATCGACCGGTTTAAGATGCCGCTTTCCGGCGGCCGCCCTGATGAAATCCGCCCCCGTCGATATCTTCACGCCCGCGGCGGAAAGTTTTTTAAGAAACGCCGCCAGATGCGACGGATCGGCGCCCTGCGCCGTGACATCGCCGCCGGTTATGGCCGCGGCGGCCAGATACGTCGCCGCCTCGATTCTGTCGGGAATTACCCTGTGACGGACGCCGCCCAGACGTCGCACGCCGCGTATTTTTATTCTGCCGGACGCCGCGCCGGATATATCGGCGCCCATCGACGAGAGCATGGCGCACAAGTCACCTATTTCGGGCTCGCGGGCGGCGTTTTCCAGCACGGTTATGCCGTCGGCAAGAGTAGCGGCCATCACAAGATTTTCCGTGGCGCCCACGCTCGGATATCTCAGACGGATACGCGCGCCGCGAAGCCGTCGGGCGCTCATCTCGACATAGCCGCCCTTGAGATCTACGGCGGCTCCCATTTTTTTGAATCCTTCAAGGTGAATATCCACTGGCCGCGCGCCGATGGCGCACCCGCCGGGCAATGATATGCGGACTTTTTTATATCTGGCCAAAACGGGCCCCGCCATAAGAATACTGGCGCGCATCCGTCTTACGAGGTCATAAGGTATTTCGCCGCCGGTCAAATCGCCCGGAGTGATTGCGCACGAGCGCTTATCCCATTTTACGCGCTTGCCGAAACGCTCCAGCAAAGACACCGAATCGAGCGTGTCATTAAGTCGCGGAAGATTTTCAAGAATGATTTTATCGTCGGTAAGAATAGAGGCGAAGAGTTCGGGCAGGGCCGCGTTCTTTGAACCCGAAACAGCGACTTTGCCCTTCAGTTTTTTACCGCCGTTAATGAGTATGGAATCCATTTTTTACTCCCGCGAAAATCAGCATGTCTACGGACGGCGGGCGCAAATTACCCTGTCGACGCCGCCGTAATCCCTTTTTGCCGACACGTCCCGATAGTCGAATTCCGCCAAAATGGCGGACACCGGCTCTTTTTGTCCCGGACCTACTTCAAAAAAAACAACGCCGCCGCGAGACAGAAAAAATCCGGCGGCCGGAATAATCTTTCTGTAAAAATCAAGTCCGTCGCGACCGCCCGCAAGCGCGCCTCTGGGCTCGTATTCGGCGACTTCTTTCGATAAACCGTTTATTTCACCGTCGCATACGTACGGCGGGTTCGATACGATGATATCGAAATATTCCAGAAATTTGCCGGTATTTTCAAACGGCGAAAAAATATCGCCGCTGTAAACGGCAAGCTTCTGATATACTCCGTTGGCAAGCGCGTTCTGACAGGTTTTGAGCACCGCGCCGTAGGAAATATCGACGGCGCTTACAATCGAGCGTTCCACGTTTTTAGCCACTGCCACCGATATATTGCCGCAACCGCATCCGATATCCAGTATCCTCACGTCTCGCGAAGGCCGCGACGCCGCAAGAGCGTCGGCCGCCTTGATAACTTCTTCGACAAGAATCTCCGTTTCGCGGCGCGGGATAAGACAGTTCTCGTCGACAAAAAACTCCATGCCGTAAAAATCCCTGCGGCCTGTCAGATACGACGAGGGCTTCCCTTTTCCCCTCTCGATTATCATGCCGCGCAGAATCGAAAGCGTCTTATCTCCGACGGGCTCGTCGCGTTTTGAAAGCATCGAGGTGTGGCCGAGCATCAGCACGCTCGACACTATGTACTCCGCCTCTATGGCGGCGTCGGCCACGCCGCGCTTTTGCAGGTATTCCGCGCCGAGACGCAGAATTTCGCCTAATGTTCTTTTCATTTTTTTTCGCCGGAGGCGGGATTTTCAGCCGAAGATTCTTTCATATCCTCCGACAGACGGGCAAACGCTTTTTCGGACGCGGCTTCCGCGAGTTTAGTGACAAGTTCGTCGAGGCATCCTTCCATCACGTCGGGAAGATTGTGAACGCTGTAATTAATTCTGTGGTCGGTGAGACGGTTTTGCGGAAAATTGTACGTCCGTATTTTTTCGGAGCGGTCGCCGGTGCCTATCTGTTTTTTTCTTAAATCGGCGCGGACGCTTTCCTGCCGCATCCTCTCGGCGTCCTGTATTCGCGCGCGCAAAAGTTTCATCGCCTTGGCTCTGTTTTTTATCTGAGAGCGGTCTTCCTGGGACGCCACGACGAGACCCGTGGGTATATGAGTTATACGAACCGCCGAGTCGGTTTTATTGACGTGCTGGCCGCCCGCGCCGGATGCTCTGTAGGTGTCTATTCTGAGATCTTTTTCGTCGATTTTGACGTCGACGTCGTCGGCTTCGGGCATCACGGCCACGCTTACCGCGGACGTGTGTATGCGTCCGGATGCTTCGGTCGCCGGCACCCTTTGAACACGATGCACCCCGCTCTCAAAACGCAGATATTTCCCCGCGCCGGCGCCTTTTACGGTAAAAATAATTTCCTTGAATCCGTGCAGGTCGGTGGGACTGGAATCGTAGATTTCTATTTCCATTCCGTGCGCGTCGGCAAAGCGGGAATACATCCTGAAAAGTTCTCCGGCAAAAATGGCGGCCTCTTCGCCGCCGGTTCCGGCGCGGATTTCTATAATTACGTTTTTGGATTCGGCAGGGTCGGGAGGGACAAGCGCGAGACGCAGGGATTTTTGGACTTTTGAGAGTTCGGATTCAAGCGAAGCGATTTCTTCTTTGGCCAGCTCGGCGAGATTGGGATCGCCCTTTTCGTGAGCTTCCGTTATAAGTGTTCGCGAGGAAGCCATATCGGCTTCCAGTGTTCTTGCGCGCCGCGCAAGCTCGACGGCGGGCTTTATTTCCGAGAGTTCTTTCACCGCGGCAAGGTAGGCCTCGCCGTCGGTGGACGTCGCCTCGCGGCAGAGACGTTCCTCTATCCGGTTATAACGCGCTTCGAGTTTATTGAGGTAGTCAAGCATGAACGTCGCGGACGGATTGCGCGAAAACCTGTTGCGGAGACGGACGAACGCGAGCCGGATTTATTATTCTTTCGTCTTTTTTTTCTTGAGGGCGGCCGTGCGGTCTTTCGGAACGGACGTCGAAAGAATTTTAATCTTCTGCTTTTTGGCGGAAGGTTTCTTGACAACGGCGGACGTTCTGGCGACTTTTTTAAGTTTCTTTTCCTCGGACTTCTGCGAGGTCTTCTTCATAAATCTGTCGACGCGGCCGGCGGAGTCCACCAGTTTCTGTTTGCCCGTGAAGAACGGATGGCATTCGCTGCAAATGTCGAGTTTGATGTCGGAAATAGTGGAGCGCGTGCGGAAGACGTTGCCGCAGGCGCATTTTACCGTGGTGATTTCGTACTTCGGATGTATTCCTTCTTTCATTATTATATCCTCCGATATTGAGCCGGTATTATACTAAATTATGCCTCACTCGCCGAAAGATTCGATGAGTTTAAGGAAGTCCTTGTTGTTCTTTGTCGCCGACAAACGCTCCAGCAACTGTTCCATCGCGTCCGTAGGATTGAGCGCCACCAGCGCCTTGCGAAGACCCCAGATTCTCTTAAGGTCGTCGTCGGCCACGAGCAATTCTTCCTTGCGCGTTCCGGAACGGTTTATATCGATGGACGGGAATATCCTGCGGTCCGCCAGACGTCTGTCGAGATAGACCTCCATGTTGCCGGTGCCCTTGAATTCTTCAAAGATAACGTCGTCCATACGCGAACCGGTTTCAATAAGAGACGTGGCGATTATGGTGAGCGAACCGCCTTCCTCTATGTTGCGCGCAGTGCCGAAAAATCTTTTCGGACGCTGAAGAGCGTTGGAATCAAGACCGCCCGAAAGCACCCTGCCCGACGAAGGCGTCACCGTATTGAACGCTCTGGCCAGACGGGTTATGGAGTCCAGCAATATCACGACGTCGTTGCCGTGCTCGACGAGGCGTTTGGCCTTTTCAATTACCATTTCGGCTATCTGAATATGGCGTTCCGCGGGCTCGTCGAAGGTGGAAGCGATTACTTCCCCTTTTACCGAGCGTTGCATATCCGTGACTTCTTCGGGACGCTCGTCGATAAGAAGCACGATAAGCACTACGTCGGGGTGATTTGTCGTAAGCGAATTGGCTATTTTTTGCATCAACACCGTTTTGCCGGTGCGGGGCGCCGCGTTTATAAGCGCGCGCTGACCCATGCCGATGGGCGTGACAAGATCAAGCACGCGGGTGGCGAGTTCCGTTTTGGCAGTTTCCAGAATAAATCTTTTCTGAGGATAAAGCGGCGTGAGGTTGTCGAAGTACGGCCTTTCGCGGACTTTGGCAAGATCGGTATTGCCGTTGACGGAGTCGACCTGCAAAAGCGCGAAGTAGTGCTCGTTGGAATCCGGTTTCGGCGGACGGACTATGCCTCCGACGGTATCGCCTTTCCTCAGGCCGAACTTTTTTATCTGCGAGTGCGATATATAAATATCGTCGGGCCCCTGAAGGTAGTTATTGTTGGGGGAGCGCAAAAAGCCGTAGCCCTCCGGATGTATCTCAAGAACTCCTTCGTCGTAGACCGACTGGCTGGAACGGGTCTGCGCCTCGATAATTTTGGCGATGAGTTCCTGTTTTTTGAGAGTGGACGTGGAATCGAGTTTGAGTTCCCTGGCCAGATCCAAAAGCTCCGTGACTTTCTTTTTGCTTAAAGTCGTCGCGTCAAGCGGCTGTTGTGACATCTTGGGTGTTCCTCCGTTGGAATGATGGTTATTATCGAAGTTACTGCGATGGTTATCGTCGCGAATAGTGTGCGGCATAGGCGGGGCGGTGTTTCTGCCTCAGGCAAAGAGAACTCGTTTTTGCACGGTTTGATTTATAAGTTTTAAGGGTTATGGCGATCGGATGCCGCCGGAAAAGTTCTAAGTGATATGGGGGATTTGTATTGAAAGCCCTTCAAAAGGACGCTAAACGATGGTGAATTATACATTTTTGGCCGAGAGTATGTCAAATAATTTTTGTCGACGGAAAAATATATCGCGGCGGCGTCAGCCGAGCCATTTCGGCGCGGATACCGACCGCGAAACGGCGGCACGGCCGCGGTGCGCCGAGATTCTTTTGAGGTATTTTCTCTCCTCGACGTACGGAGCGGAGGCGGCCAGACGAAAAGCGGCGGCGTATATTTTTTTGTCGAACGATTTACTGAGCATCTCCAGATAGAGAGACAGCAGCCCGCGCTCGTCACGCGCGCGGCGGAATAACACGGCGGCCCGTCCATAGGAGGCCGCGCCTTTCCCCTTCCCCGAGAGCGTTTCCAGACATCCGCCGATGCCCTTATATACGAAGGCCAGCGACGAGAAGTCGCCGGTTCGCGCGTAAATCGCGGCGGAACGTTTATAAAGCGCAAGCGCCTCGCGGGAACGTCCGAGCGCCTTAAGCGCGTTGGCCGTGCCGCAAAGGGAATACGCTTTGCCGTAAGCGTCGCGGGTTCTTGCGAAAATGCGGCCCGCGGCGCGATAGCTTTCCAGAGAACGGCAAACGTCACCGCCTGCGCGAAGAGCCCCGCCAAGGCCGCACAGGGCGAAACCTTCGCCGTCGGAGCGTCGAAGGCGGGCGAATATTTTTTTTGACTCCCGCAGCGCTCCGGCCGCGGCCGGAAGGTCCCCCTTAAATCGTAAACACATTCCGATGTGCCATAGTATGAAGCCCTCGGCTTCTTTGTCGCCTCGACGGCGCGCATCGCTCAAGAGCTTTTTGAGCTGCAACAGCGCGGCGGAATATTTGCCGGCAGCTTTGTCGCAAAGCGCCGCGCCGGTGCGGGCGTCGTCGGCTAAACCGGCAGTGTCGTCGGCGGAAAGCCGTCGGCCGGACAAACTCCGACCCGACTTTGAAGTCGAGATTCTTCGGAGCGCGGAAAGATAGATTTTTTTTGCCGCGGAGATGTCGCCCGTAATTCTGAGGCAGTCGCCCACGGCGCACATGGCGCGGAATTTGTAATTATCGGACGCGGCGGCGGCCAGGGCTATAGACCTGTAAGCGCGCGAAGCCGACGGATAATCGCCGGCGGCGCGCAGATTGTCGGCTCGAAGGAAAACCGCGTCGATTGATGAGTTTTTACGCTGTGCGGATGGTTTCACTTTATTCCGATGGCCTTAATAGCGGTTTCGGCGGCTTCGGCGACGGTGACGTCGACGGATGTTTTTTCTTTGCGGAGGCGAAGTTCCACGAGGCCCTCGGCGAGTTTTTTGCCCACCGTCACCCGAACGGGAAATCCTATCAGGTCGGCGTCCTTGAACTTTACGCCGGGACGTTCGGCGCGGTCGTCGAGAACGGCTTCCACGTCCGCGGCGATGAGTTTGTCGTATATCGCTTCGGCGACGGCCATTATTTTTTCGTCGCCGGTGTCGACGGGAACCACAACCGCCTGATACGGAGCTATCGGAACGGGCCAGATAATGCCGTCGGCGTCGTTGGACTGTTCTATCGCGGCGGCGACCATTCTTGAAACTCCGATACCGTAGCAGCCCATAATAAAATGAACCTGTTTGCCTTCGGCGTCCAAAAACACGGCGTTGAGCGCCTCGGAATACTTCTTCCCGAGCTTGAAGGTGTGACCCACTTCGATGCCGCGCGAGAAAGATAGTTTTTCGCGGCGGCAGCGCGGACAGACATCGCCTTCGGCGACGAGCGCCAGATCAAGAATGCCGTCGGGGGCGAAATCGCGGCCTATGTTGATGCCCGTGACGTGATAATCGGTTTTGTTGGCGCCAGAGACGCCGTTGACTATCGAGCGGACGGAGTTATCGGCCAGGAGCAGGTTTATCTTTTGATTTTTGGGGACGGGCCCGGCGAAACCGGCGGCGGCGCCGGTAATTTCGGCGACGGCCTCAGGCGCAGCGAGTTCGACTTCGGCGGCGCCGAGTCGTTCGGCGAGTTTGGCCTCGTTTATGCCGCGGTCGCCTCTTATCAAAACCATAACGACTTTATCCTGCGCCCTGTAAATAAGTGTTTTTATAAATTTTTCCGGCGGTAACTTGAGGAATTCGCCGACTTGCCCGACGGAACGTTTGCCCGGAGTATGGACTTCTTTAAGCGATTCCAAAGATTCGTCGGATGCCGCGGGAGCGTCTGCGGGCAGACATTCGGCTTTCTCGACATTCGCGCCGTAACCGCAGGAGCAATGCGCGATGAGTTCCTCGCCCGTCGACGCCAGCACCATAAATTCGTGGGAATGACGTCCGCCTATGGCTCCGGTCGCCGCCTCGACGGCGCGGTAATCGAAGCCGCAGCGGTCGCAAATTCTCTTGTACGCGTCGAACACTTTTTCGTAATACTTTTCGGCGTCTTCCTCGGAGGCGTGGAAAGAGTACGCGTCTTTCATCAGAAATTCCCTGGCGCGCATCACGCCGAAACGCGGCCGTATTTCGTCGCGGAATTTCGTCCCGAACTGATAAAGCATAAGAGGCAATTCTTTGTACGAGCGCACGTCTCTGCGCACTATGTCGGTTATGACTTCTTCGTGCGTCGGCCCGAGACAAAAATCGGAGTTCTTGCGATCTTTCAGACGGAAAAGTTCTTTTCCGTAAACACCCCAGCGTCCGGTTTCTTCCCAGAGTTCCCGCGGTTGAAGGATGGGCAGAGACACTTCCTGCCCGCCGGCGCGGTTCATTTCTTCCCTGATGATATTTTCGACTTTCTTCAACACTCTGAGTCCGACGGGCAGCCATTCATAGAGACCGCTTGAGAGTTTGCGGAGCATTCCCGCGCGCGACATCAGTTTTATGGAAACGTTGTCGGCGTCGGACGGCGGGTTTTTAAGAGTGGGAACGAATATTTGCGAGTATCTCATAACCTTTATGCCACCGCCATTATTTTAAATTTGAGCACTCCGGCGGGAACCCGTATCTCGACGGTATCGCCCGCTTTTTTTTCAAGCAGACCGTCGCCTATGGGAGACATGGCCGATATTTTGCCGGCGTCTATGTCGATTTCTTCCGGATCCACCAGTTGATATTCTATTTCCGCTCCGCTGTCGATGTTTTTAAGTTTTACCGTCGAACCCAGAAATATTTTGCCGTCGGGCGACACCTTGCTTTTATCTATCACTCTGGCGCTGTTGAGTTTCGAGCCCAGATCGAATATTCTTCTGTCAAGTTTCGCCAGGGCCTCCTTAGTGGAGTGATATTCGGCGTTTTCCCTCAAATCCCCCATTTGACGCGCCTCTTCAAGATGCCTGACGAGTTGCGGACGGCGTTGCTTTAACTCTTCGTATTCCGCCGTCAGTTTAGCCAATCCTTCTTTTGTAAGATACGAGTGTCTCATTTTTTCCTTCCCGCAAGAACGGCCGCCTCAAGCGCCAGGGTTTTTATCCATCTTGACGACGGAGACGGCGCTTTTCCGACGGGAACTCCTTTCTTGAAAATAATGCCCTCGCGGCCGGCGGCGGCTATGCCCACATCGGCTTCACGGGCCTCTCCGGGACCGTTGACGACGCAGCCCATAACGGCCACTTTTACCGTGGGAGCGTCGGGACGGAAACTGATTTTTTTCAGTTCGGCGGAGAGCGCGGCTGAAACCGCGGCGACATCGGCGACCGTGCGGCCGCAAGTGGGGCAGGAGATTATATCAAATCCGCCCCGCCTTAGTCCCAGCGAGCGCAGGATGGCGTAACCTTCATCGACCTCGTTTTCGGGCGGGGCACTCAGAGAAACCCGCAGAGTGTCGCCCAGTCGCAGATAAAGAAGTATGCCGATACCCACGGCGGATTTAATCGACCCGGGGCCCGGAGGGCCGGATTCCGTAATACCTATATGAAGAGGATAATCGGAACCTCGGGCGAATATTTTATACGCTTCCACCGTCGTAGGAACATCGGACGCTTTGAGAGACACGACTATGTCGCCGAAGTCCATATTTTCAAGAACCGCGCAATATTTCCGCGCGGCGGAGGCGACAGCCATGGCTTTTTTCTCGACGGAAAGCCCGCGACCCTGCGCGCTTTTGAGCGAACCGGTGTTAACGCCTATTCTTATGGGAATACCGGCGGACTTGGCCTCGTCGACAACCGCTTTAAGACGGTCTTTGGGCATATTGCCCGGGTTAATTCTTATCTTGTCGGCGCCGGATTTAATTGATTCTATCGCAAGAACCGCATCGAAATGGATGTCTGCGACAACGGGTATGGGCGAGGATTTTTTTATTCTTCTGATCGCGCGGGCGGCTTCGATATCGGGCACAGCCACGCGGATTATTTCGCAACCGGCATCGGCCAGCGAGCGTATTTGTTTTATCGTGGCCGCCGTGTCGCGCGTGTCGGTTTTGGTCATGCTCTGCACGCGCACGGGGGCGCCGCCGCCCAAAGTTACGCCGCCGACGGTAACACGCCTGGTTTTATCTCTCGTAAACATCACGTTTTTCCGCCTCTTTCCGCCGCCTCTTGACTCTTGCTTCTATCCTCTGTGCATCAGCCGCGCAATGTCGCCGTACGTAACGTACAAAAACAAAGATATGATGAATGCCAGGCCGACGGTGTTGATTCTGGCCATTATTTTTTCGTTCAGAGATTTTTTCGTGATGCCCTCAAAAAGAAAAAAAACGGAAAGTCCTCCGTCGAGCATGGGTATGGGAAGAAGATTAAACAGGGCCAGCGCGTTAGATATGAGGGCAATGTATGAAATAAAAACGGCGGTTCCGCGGGATGCGGCCTTTCCCAGTTCTCCGACGATACCTACGGGGCCCGAAAGTTCCGGCTTCTGCCAGTTTACCAGACGGTCCCAAAGATAGGCCAGCGTGATATAATTAAGAAACACCGACTGCTTTGCGCCCAGATAAACCGAGCGGAACAGTCCCGCCTTCTGCGTTGTCACCGACGGACTTATGCCTATAAGTCCCACGCCTTTCGCGCGCTTTCCGTCAGTCACGAGCGACTTAAAAAATCTTTTGCCATCGCGCTCAACGCCGAGACGCACCGGCAAATCCGGACGCGCGTGTATCTCGGAGGCAAGGTCGCGCCATGTGGAGACATCTTTCCCTTCGACGGAAAATATCCTGTCGCCGGAAACCAGGCCGGCCGATGCGGCCGGCATATCGTCGGCCAGAACTCCGATGACGGGTTCCTCGGAAACTACGCCCACGCCGCCGGCGTATATCAACGCCGAGAAAAGCAGAACCGCAAAAATCAGATTCATAGCGGCGCCCGAAACCGTAACGAATATTCTTTTATACCACGGCTGATAGAAGAATTCGCCGGGGGCCGCCTTCTCGCGCGATATTTCCTCGCCGGCGAGTTTTACCATTCCGCCCACGGGGAAAACACCCAGACCGTAGCGGGTGCCGCCGTATGTAAAACCCAGGAATTCCGGGCCCAGCCCCAGAAAAAATTTCTCAACTTTGACGCCTATGCGCTTTGCGGCCAGAAAATGTCCGAGTTCGTGGACGAATATGACAACGCCCAAAGCGCCGACTATTTGATACACCTTTATGATAAAACCTATCGCCTTATGCATTCTGATGCCCTTCCTCTGGCCGATTTATCGGCTTCTATGATTTCGTCCAGCGACGGATTCTTCGACCTGTTTGAATAGGCGCCCATCGTCTTGACTATGATTCCCGGTATGTCTCCGAAAGCCGCGCGGCCGGCAAGAAACGCGCCGACGGCAACTTCGTTGGCGGCATTCATTACGGCGGGCATTATCCCCCCCGCGCAACCGGCCGAAATGGCTAAGTCGAAGCACGGAAAATCGGAAAAATCGGGTTTCTTAAAATCAAGCCGGCCCACGTTTCCCAGAGACAGCCGGCTCAGTCCGCTGGCCCGGCGGGCGGGATATGTAAGCGCGTATTGTATGGCATAGCGCATATCCGTAGGAGACATTTGGGCCAGGACGGATCCGTCGACGAATTCGACCATCGAATGAACTATCGACTGCGGATGAATTACCGTCGATATTTTGTCGTACGGCAGCCCGAAAAGATGGTGCGCCTCGATTACTTCGAGACCTTTGTTCATAAGGGTCGCCGAATCGACGGTTATTTTTTTTCCCATCTTCCACGTGGGATGTTTAAGAACTTCGGCGACGGAAACTCCCGTTTTGTTTCTGCCGTAAAGCGACCCGCCGGAAGCGGTGATGATTATGCTCCTTACGTCTTCGGAGCGGCGTCCTTCGAGACACTGGAAAATCGCGGAATGCTCGGAATCCACGGGGATGATTCGGGGATACTCGCCTATGGCCAGCCCTCCGGACGCGCTCGCGGCGGACCGGCCTTTCCGACGCACATCCGCGGCGCGGCGCGACGGTATTTTGGTTTTGACGCGCTTCCTTATGTAATCGCCCGCGATTACCACGGATTCTTTGTTCGCCAGCGCCACGATCTTTCCGGCCGCCAGCGCCGAGGCCAAAGGATATATTCCCACCGCTCCCACGACGGCGTTAAAAACTATGTCGGACGACGGCATGGCCGCTATCGCCGCAAGGCCTTCGTTGCCGCTCAGGAATCTGAAACCCATTGCTTTGGCTTCGGCGGACGAAGGCGCTCCTTCGTCGGGCGAAGCCACACAGACAAAGCGCGGGCGGAACTCCCTTATCTGCCCCTTAAGAATCCGCGAATATTTGCCGGCGGCCAGAGCCGTTATGCGGAATTCGCCGGGGCGAGAGCGCGCGACACGCAGCACGTTTTTTCCTATGGAACCGGTGGAACCCAGAAGCGCTATATTTTTCATTTGAACATTACCAGATAGTAATAAACGAGCGGCGCGGTGAAGATGAAGGAATCAAATCTGTCGAGCATTCCGCCGTGACCGGGCAATAGCGTGTCGGAATCTTTTATGTCGGCGTCGCGCTTGATGAGCGACTCGGACAAGTCGGAGAACTGTGAGAACACGGCTATGAAAAATCCCAGAACGGCCAGTTCCATCACCGTGACGTAGGCGCCCATAAGCATTTTTCCGGCCACGGCCGCGGATACCGCGCCGGCCGCAAGGGCGGCGATGAGACCTTCGACGGATTTTTTGGGGCTTATCGCCGAGGCGAGACGGTTCCTGCCGAATTTTACGCCGAAAAAATACGCTGCGGTGTCGAGTATCCATATCACCGCAAACAGCAAAAGCACCCATTCCCTGCCGTACGGATTGATATCGCGCATTTTGCCCAGATGAGCCAGCGCCCAGGGCATCAGGAATATCCCGTAGAAAGTAACGCCGATTCTGCCGACGGCGCCCGAGACATCGCCGCGAAAAAGTTCTATGGCGTTAAGAGCCATCAGCACGACGGTAAGGGTTATGGCCGCCAGTTGATGGTCGGCCTTTTGGCTGAAAGCCGTGGAAGACGCGAACAGCGCGACGAAAACCAGGTATCCGCCCACTATTCCGGGAATTACCCGCGGAGCGTAACCGGCCTTGCGGGCAATCAGAAAAAATTCGTTAAGCGAAAAAAGCGTGATGCCGCTGACAAGTATAAAATACGGTATCCCGCCCCACCAAAGAGAGAGTATAATCAGGGGAATGCCGACGACGGCTGTAAGTATTCTGGGCAGTATCATTATTGTTCTCCCTCGGACGACGACGGATTCAGATGCGCCCGTAGCGCCGCAAACGTCCGGAGAACTCCTTAATAGCCAGCAGGAGCTCGTCCTTATCAAAGTCAGGCCACAAAGTATCGGTCAAATAAAATTCCGAGTAGGCGATTTGAAACAAAAGAAAATTTGAGATGCGCTGTTCGCCGGATGTCCTTATCACAAGGTCGGGATCGGGCATATCGCCCGTATAGAGGTAGCGGCGGAAGATTTTTTCATCGACGTTTTTAACGCCGTCGGCCGCTATCGAATTGACCGCGCGGATTATTTCCTGACGGGAGCCGTAGTTAAGCGCTATATTGAAAATCAGCCCCGTGTTGGCCGCGGTATCGGAGGATATCTGCTCGGCGGCCTTGCGGGCGGCGGCGGGCAGGCGCGACAAATCGCCGATTATGTTGACTTTTACGTTGTTTGACGCTATGCGGCGGCCCTCTTTGCGCACGTACTCGCGCAGAAGAGACATCAAAGCGGAAACTTCGGCTCGGGGACGCTCCCAGTTTTCCGTGGAGAAAGAGTATACGGTCAGATATTTTATGCCTATTTCCGACGACGCCTCGACAATGGCCGTAAGCGCCTTCATGCCGGCGCGGTGTCCCAGAACCCGCGGCAACCCGCGACGGGCGGCCCACCGGCCGTTGCCGTCCATTATTATGGCCACGTGAGACGGAATATTAGACATTCGGGAAGTATCGGACGGCCGCAGCCGATTATGTAAAACCAAAAAAAGCGGCGATGGGCCTGAGGGACTATTCCTTGATTTCTTTTTCTTTGAGCGCCAGGAATTCGTCTATTTTTTTTATGTAGGCGTCGGTGAGCTTCTGCACGTCGGTGTCGAGTTTTTTTCTGGCGTCTTCGGACAGCGAACTTTCTTTCTCGAGTTTTTTCGATTTTTCAAGAGCGTCCCGCCGCTCATTGCGCACGGCCACTCTGAAATCCTCGGCCAGTTTATGGGCGGACTTAACGAGTTCCCCCCGGCGCTCCTGCGTAAGAGGCGGAAGTCCCAGACGTATCGCTTTGCCGTCGTTTTGAGGCGTGATGCCGAGTTCGGATTTGAGTATCGCCTTTTCTATGGCGGGAAGCTGCGAAACATCCCACGGCCTTATCTCGATAGTTCGCGGCTCGGGCACGGAAATAGAGGCCAGCTGGTTAACGCTCATCATGGAACCGTATGACTCTACCTTTACGTTGTCGAGCAGCGAAGCGGTCGCGCGGCCGGTGCGCACGGACGCCAATTCGCCGCGAAACTTCTCCACGGTCTTTTTCATTAAATCTTCGCAAAAAGAAATTACCTGTTTGGGATCCATTGTTTTTTCCTCTTATTTCGGCGAAGCGGTCACGAGCGTGCCGATTTTTTTTCCTGCGACTATCTGCGAGAGACCGCCGCGGAGGGCGAAATCGTAAACAAGCACGGGCAGATTGCCTTCCCTGCACAGCGCGAAAGCCGCCGCGTCCATTATGCCCAGGCGCTTGGCTATGGCCTCGTCGAAAGTGACATTTTCGTATTTTTTTGCCGAAGGATTTTTGCGCGGGTCGGAATCGTAAACGCCGTCGACCTGAGTGGCCTTTACAAGCAAGTCGGCGCCTATTTCAAGAGCGCGCGAGGCGGCCGCGGTGTCGGTGGTAAAAAACGGACGTCCCGTGCCGCCGGCGAAAATCACGACTTTACCGCCGGAAAGAAGTCCGCGCACATTGTCGCAGGAATCCGCCTCAAGCGACGGGCCGTCGGACAGAGCCGAAACTACCGCCGACGGAACCTTGACGGCCGCAAGCGCTTCTTTTACGGCCAACGCGTTGACGACTGTGGCGTACATTCCTATGTAATCCGCGGCGGCGCGCTCTATGGCCGTCTGCCTTCCGCCGCGCCAGATGTTTCCCCCGCCCACGACGACCGCTATTGCGGCGTTCGAGGCGGCATCCTTGATTTCGGAAGCCACAAGCGCCAGCGAGGCGGCGTCGAGCGGGCCGGACTCGCCGGATAATGTCTCTCCCGAAAGTTTAAGCAGGATGCGTTTAGGTTTCATTATTTTTTTAAGCGAGATTGCTTTCCCCGCTTGCGCGGGGGCGGACTGTCAAGCAGGGGCGTATAATTATACGCCCCTACAACTCCGTCTCATTCCTCGCCCAGACGGAAACGGGCGAATTTCTTTACGACTATATTCTCGCCGATCTTTGAGACGGCGGCGGTTATTATGTCTTTAACTTTTGTTTTGCCCGAAGGTTCCCTCATATGGGGCTGCTCCAACAGGCAGACCTGCGCGTAAAACTTGTCGAGTTTGCCGGGCATTATCTTTTCTATAACGGCATCGGGCTTCTTTTCTTCTTTGAGCTGATGAGCGTATATTTCGCGCTCCTTTTCGACAACGTCGGCGGGCACGTCCTCTTTTTTTATCCAGAGGGGATTGGCGGCCGCTATTTGCATGGCAATTTCCTTGACGAGCGCCTGAAACTCGGGCAGTCGGGCCACGAAGTCGGTTTCGCAGTTGACTTCGATCAAAACGCCCAGCTTGCCGCCTGCGTGTATGTAGGATTCTACCAAGCCCTGCCCCGTCGCGCGGGTCGATTTCTTCACGGCCATCGCAAGGCCTTTTTTTCTGAGCGCTTCTATGGCTTTGGTAATGTCTCCGCCCGATTCCTGAAGGGCTTTTTTGCAATCGACTATTCCGGCTCCCGTCATAGAGCGTAATTTTTGGATGTTTTCCACGGTAGGCATTTATATCATCTCCTTAATTTAAGATACGGCGGGCGAAACTTGAG